>NZ_QTLZ01000068.1:0-1032 GCF_003635425.1 Parabacteroides sp. AF27-14 | reverse complement strand
TAAACCTGTTGGCGGAATTAATTTAGTGCATACTTAATTCTGCCAATGGGCTTGTCGTTAATGAAGTTTACGTATTGCAGAATGGTAAGTGCACTAATTTTGCCAATGATTCTGGCAAACAAACCATTCGTTATTTTCGCGTAGTTCCTGATGACCAAGAACTGGTCTGTAAGTTGTGAGAATATTGTCTCAATCCTCTTTCTTGCCTTTGCAAACGGAATGAATGTCGGTTTCCAATCCTTTTGGTTGAGCCGATACGGACACTCCAGTCTTATGTGTGCGGTTTCGAACAAGTCAAGCTGTACGTCAGCTCCAATATACCCTTTGTCACCATAGATGCTACAGTCGTGATAAGTATGTTTTACATCCTTCATATAATGGAGGTCAGCCACACTTGCCTTTGACAGATCATAGGAATGGATAACTCCACTTAACCCACAGAGAGCGTGTAACTTATAACCAAAATAATACGTGTTCTGCGAAGCACAGAAGCCGAAGTCGGGAGCTTGCGAGAAATTGCCGGCACGCCCCATCTTGCAACGTTTTCCTCTTGCAACCCTACAGACCTCTATCGGCTTGGAGTCAACAAAGAATTGTTCCTCTCCGCCATCCATTTCCATGGCAATCCGCTTGCGCAGTTCCTCACACAGGCCTGACGTTTTCTTCCTGCGGTCATTGAACTGTCTCCTTGATATGAGATTGGGAATGCTGTCCTTGTATTCTTGCAATTTATAGTCGAACAACCACTTCTCACTATCAATGCTCTCGGTCTCTGCCGTCAGGGATAGCGCCACCACTTCCAAATCCGAAAACTTGGGAACAGGACCACGACGTGGAACATTACCCGAATCATTGACGAGATTTTCAGAGAATTGCTTGCATATCTCAAGTATTTTGACGAATTTTGCATAAAGGTTGTACATACGATGGTTTGAACTTAATGTTTTAATCACCACTAAGTTACTAAAAATCAGCGACATGTACAACTTTTTACTCATATTTATCAACTTAAATTAATTCCGCCAACGGGTT
>NZ_QTLZ01000067.1:0-1163 GCF_003635425.1 Parabacteroides sp. AF27-14 | reverse complement strand
AATGAACGGGCAGCATAACAAAAAAGAAGGTATCCTTTTCAGACACCTTCTTTATCTTATATTTGCCCTCAAACGATTAAATTGAAAAGCTATGTTACTCACAACAACTAACACGATCGAAGGAAAAGAAATTACCCAGTACTTCGGAATCGTATCCGGTGAAACGATCATCGGAGCGAATGTATTCAAAGATTTCTTCGCAGGCATCCGGGATATTGTCGGAGGACGTGCAGGTTCTTACGAGAGTGTCTTACGCGAAGCGAAAGAAACGGCCTTGAAAGAAATGAGCGATCATGCGGCACGAATGGGCGCAAACGCTGTAATCGCCGTAGATCTAGATTATGAGACCGTAGGAGGAAGCGGAAGCATGCTGATGGTTACCGCCGCCGGGACAGCCGTACGCTACCAATAATCCCCAAAATGAAATACTTTGGAGCCGGATTAAGCGAATCACATAAAGAACTAAACCGCATTATCCGTAAACCGGAATTAATAGAGCAAACCAAGGAGCTCTTTCTTGAGATTCATGGGAAATTACACCTCTCTGTGGTGTCTGGTAATGAGAGAAACGAGGTCGATGAGCTAGTCGGAGATTTAAGAGAGGATGAATATGCCATTATGCCTACAGCGAAAGATGAAACCATCGCTTGGGTATTATGGCATATCAGCAGAATTGAGGATCTGACCATGAATATATTAGTTAACGGGGAAAAGCAGATCTTCAATGAAGACTGGCAAACCCGAATGAATTCCCCTATCAGAGACACAGGAAATGCCTTATCTGATAACCAGATTATTCAGCTAAGCAAAAGTCTACGTATTCAAGAACTCTTAGAATACAGAAATGAAGTAGGACGAGAAAGCAGAGAAATCATCCGAACCTTATCTCCCGATGATATACGTCGCAAAATCCCAACTCAAAGGATAAGCCGGATATTAGAAGAAGGTGGAATCACAAATCATGAAGATTCGATTTGGTTGCTTGATTTCTAGGCTAAAAAAGATATAGCTGGTATTTTATTAATGCCTCCTACCAGACATGTCATGTTACATCTAAATGACTGTTGTAAATGGAAGCTAGCAATAAGAGGCAGACATCATTGAAAATTAAACGGCTGGTGTATATACCAAAAAAAGGAGCCAATCTTTCGACTGACTCCTTT
>NZ_QTLZ01000066.1:0-1313 GCF_003635425.1 Parabacteroides sp. AF27-14 | reverse complement strand
CATTGTATAATAATTTATCGTTATAAATTTGCATAAACATTCAACATCAAAGTGTGGAATAAGACCGAGTTTTCATTAGTCATAAAGACCGTGAATCATGTTCTGTCCCCACACTTTATACATCAGAAACCGGATAGTTCAATGGGCTTTTAGACCCCGCATTCGCAATGATGGCTCATGATGTACAGATGTTGTTTAAAAAACATTCAGACCATGACTTACGTTGGAATCGATGTCAGCAAGGCGACTTTCGTTGTCGCTTATTCGTCAGCAAAGACAAGTAAAACGAAAACATTTAAGAATACCGTAAAAGGTATTCATGAGTTCGTCCAAACCATTTCAGCCGCCGAACATCATTGCGTGCTGGAAGCAACAGGCAATTACAGCGCGTTGCTCGTTTATCTGCTTTCAGAGGCGGGTATCACCGTCAGTCTGGAGAATCCTCTGAAGATAAAAAACTTCGCACGTGTCATGCTCACTGTCACCAAGACGGACGAGATTGACGCCCGCCTGATAGCCTTGTACGGTGAGAGAATGCAGCCGACTCCTTACAAGCTACGCAGTGACTCGATTCTTGTCTTAAAGCAGAAGCGAACGGTTCTACGGCAACTCAAAAAACAACTTGTAGCCACACGCAACCTTAAAGGTTCAATGGAAGTTCTGCCTCATTTCGACCCTGAATGCAAGAAAACCATTGAAAAAACAATTGGTTTCCTTGAAAGGCAAATCAAGGCTATGGAGGAAAAACTCGCTTCGTTGGCACAGGGCGAATACAAGAAACAAATGGATCTGCTCACCTCCATCAAAGGTATCGGTGTCACTCTGGCAACCGCGCTCATTGTAGCTACCGGCGGGTTCACATACTTTGATAACGCCAAGCAGCTTACCCGTTATTTGGGCTTGTCACCTACTTACCAACAATCCGGCACGTCAGTCAATGTCAAAGGTCACATCAACCGAAACGGGGATTCAAACCTTAGAAGCCAGCTCTATGTGGCGGCTTTCTCTTCTCTCAGGTCTAATACCGAGTGTAAGGCCTGTTTCGACCGTTTACGGTCTAACGGCAAGCCCGGTAAGGTGGCGGTCATTGCGGTCGCCAACAAACTCGTAAGGCAAGCCTTCGCAGTAGTCACTCACGGAAAGCCCTATGTCGATGGATTCAAATCTGAAAAGCCATAACAGCTCCTGCGGAGGGAACGCCATGCGGCAAGGGGCTGAGCTGTCAGCCCCGACGAGCTTTCCATGCACGATAAATTGCATAATCATGCTAATTATCGTTAACCGTATTCAATTTTCTTATTATAGTTCATGAT
>NZ_QTLZ01000065.1:0-1323 GCF_003635425.1 Parabacteroides sp. AF27-14 | reverse complement strand
GATCGGCGTGAACTTCTCTGCCGAGACCCGCAATATCGAGAAGTGGCTGGTTGAGCCCACGCGATAGCTGTGGAAAGGCAAAACGCTCACGGCACGCGCCATCCACTGATCGTACCGTACAGAAAAAAGCGCCGTTACTTGCCCTTTTGGGAGAAAGAGTTACCTTTGTATATAAGTCACATAAATACACAAAGCCATGAACCAGACAATTTATCCCATCGGCATACAGAACTTCGAGAAAATTCGCAAGGACGGCTATCTCTATATTGACAAGACAGCCTTGGTCTATCAATTGGTTACTACCGGACAGTATTACTTCCTCAGCCGCCCCCGACGCTTCGGGAAAAGCCTGTTGCTGTCCACGCTGGAGGCCTACTTCCAAGGGAAAAAGGAGTTGTTCGAGAGACTGGCCATGGAGAAACTGGAAAAGGACTGGAAAGAATACCCGATCCTCCATTTTGACCTGAATATCTCCCAATACGACTCTCCGGATAGCTTATACAAGATATTAAACGACATCCTGTCCCGGTACGAAGACGAATATGGGACACGTCCCTCGGAAGTGACCCTGCCCCTCCGTTTCGCCGGAATCATCGACCGGGCCTACCGCAAAACCGGACAAAGGGCCGTGATCCTGATAGACGAGTACGACAAGCCCTTGCTACAGAACTTGCACGACAAGGAGATGCAAAACCGGCTCCGGAACATGCTCAAACCCTTCTACGGCGTATTGAAGACCATGGATAGGGCCATCCGTTTCGCCCTGCTCACAGGTGTGACCAAGTTCGGCAAGGTAAGCGTGTTCAGTGACCTCAACAACCTCATGGACCTGTCGATGGATAATCGGTACGTCGAGATATGCGGCATCACAGAGAAAGAGATACATGCCTATCTGGATGACGAAGTGAAGGAACTGGCTGATACCCAAATGACGACCTACGAGGAAACCTGCCTAAAACTCAAGCAACGCTATGACGGATACCATTTCACTGCCAAGTCCGAGGGTATATACAATCCATTCAGCCTATTGAATACCTTCGCTAAGATGGAATTCGGAGACTACTGGTTCGAGACCGGAACACCCTCCTACCTCGTGGAGCTGCTCAAGCACACCCATTACGACCTCTACGAGATGGCCAACACGGAGACTGACGCCGACGTGCTCAACAGCATCGACTCCGCCTCGAACAATCCCATACCCGTCATCTACCAAAGCGGATACCTGACCATCAAGGGCTATGATCCTGAGTTTGGCATTTATCGACTGGGGTTCCCGAACAAGGAGGTGGAAGAAGGTTTCGTCAAATACCTACTTCCTTTCTA
>NZ_QTLZ01000064.1:0-1545 GCF_003635425.1 Parabacteroides sp. AF27-14 | reverse complement strand
TGTCTTATGCTGATATAGGTAGACACATTCAATAACAATAAAATGTGTAATTATTATGCGCAAAAAACATGAGCATTACAGCGAAGAAGAGAAATTGCATCTTCTTCATTCTTATTATCAATCCGGCATGAGCAAAACCAGTTTTTGCAAACAACATGGTATTAGTGGGATAACTTTGTTAAATAAATGGCTGGCGAAGTATGAATCAGTGGTAAAAGAGGTATCTTTGGCTCCGTGTCAAGCCCCTACGGATATGAGCGATCGAAGCAAAGAGGATTACCATGATGAAAACGCGCGACTCAAGAAGCGTGTTAAGGAGTTGGAGAAGGCCCTTGCCTTCTCCCGGTTGGAAACCGAGGCCCGTGATTTAATGATCACGCGTGCGGAAGAGTATTTTAACATTCCCATCAGAAAAAAACCTGGGGCCAAATAGTAACGGAACTGGTCAGGCTTCGCAAGATGAAAGTAGCGCCAGCCTGCCGTCTGTTTGGCCATTGTCGTCAAGCCTATTACCAGTCCAAGGCTGACATAGGGAGCCATGTGAAGAATGAACGTCTCATGCTGGATACCGTACGTGAGATACGTGGCGAGGATCCCGGTATCGGTGGTTACAAGCTGTGGATCATGCTCACCGCCCTCTTCGGAGAGAGGTTCATGCCCGGTCGCGACAGCTTCTACACGCTGCTTCGTCGACACCGCCTGATGCTTCCTCCGCGCAAAGCCAGGGGCACAACCAATTCCAACCATCGTTACCATAAGTGGAAGAACTTGATAAAGGGCTTTGTCCCAACCTCTCCCAATCAACTGTGGGTTAGCGATATTACCTATATACCGCTTGCCGGCGGAGACGTCTGTTACCTGCATCTGGTCACGGATGCTTATTCCCATAAGATAGTGGGATGGGTACTGGCTGATAGCTTGCGTGCCTCAGCCACGCTTGAGGCGTTGCGGCAGGCCATAGACCAGGCCGTTGAGATGACAGGGAGTGAAAATCTGGAGGGCCTGATACACCACTCTGACCGTGGCGTGCAGTATTGTTGCGACGCGTACGTGGAGCGCCTTCGGCGGCATGGCATTGCCATCAGCATGACGGAAGACTACAAGCCCACGGACAATGCCGTGGCGGAACGTATCAATGGGATAATTAAAGTGGAACGCCTCTATAGGCAAGGGCTGTTCGAGACCATCGAGCGTGCCGCGAGCGTGATAGAGCGCTACATCTACTTCTACAACTACCGCCGACCGCACATGAGTGTCGGTTATAAAACCCCGGGCATAGTGCACGGGGAGAAGGAAACGCAAATAAAAATGTGGCGGAATAAAAGAAAACCCGTGAAAAGTAACGAGAAAGAGATGGATACGATAGCTTTGCAAAGCCGAACAACTAATCTCTCAGAAGGGCTCTGTTCGGCCCAGAGGTAATGTGTCTATGTTATCAGTATGAAGTTAAAAGAAGTGACTACTATATCAGTATTACTTTATAACTACTGTCTACTGATTACGTTTATAAACAAAAAAAGTGTCTAGATAAATCAGGAAAAGACA
>NZ_QTLZ01000063.1:892-1669 GCF_003635425.1 Parabacteroides sp. AF27-14 | reverse complement strand
ACCTTGTATATCGACGCTACCTGCGACAGCCTTCAGCAAGTGGTCTGGGAGTATGAGCGGCTACTTTCGGAGCGGCAAGACACACGGACGGTCTCGGAGCGACATACCGAGCGCAAATCGCTCGCCTCACGGCTTGTCTTCCTGCCGCTTCTCGCCCTATTGGCGCTTATATGCGTCCGTTGGGGCAGGAAGTGACACGTAAGCCAACAGTGTGGGTTTCCGATGGTGTTACCTTTGCTGACGTTAATCAATCATCAACGAATTTATAAATCTTAAAGTCTAAAATCTTATGGCATTAAATTACAAGATCATCACGAGAAAGGTATCTGATTTGAAAGGTGGGGCTAAGACAGATAAGGCGTTCGCTACCCCGGTCTACACGGGTTACACGGAGTTGGAGGACATTTGCAAGGCGATCTCCGAGCGATCGGCCCTCTCAAGCGCCGATGTGAAGGGCGTGCTGGACTCGCTGAACTACGTGCTCGATTTAGAGCTTCGTGGTGGCCGTATCGTCCGCATGGGCGAGTTGGGCAACTTCCGTATGTCGTTCTCATCCAAGGCCGCTGATCCTGCGGCGAAGTTCAACGCCACGGGCAATATCACGGGGGCTCGCATCCTGTTTTATCCCGGCAAGGCCCTTCAAGGCTCGAAGGCGAACGTCAGTTTCGCCCACGTAAAGGATATCACGAATGTCGCTACCGGGGAGAACGGCGGCGGCTCGGATAGCGAGAGTCCGGACGAGATCTAGGGAATTGAAAATTGAGAATTGAGAATTGA
>NZ_QTLZ01000063.1:0-837 GCF_003635425.1 Parabacteroides sp. AF27-14 | reverse complement strand
AATTGGGGGTGTTCTGGTTTTCGATTCTCAATTCTTGATTTTTTTGTTTGGAAATATTGTTAAATTAAGAAATAAAATGTAAATTTGTATTATGAAGATACAAGCGTTGCATTTAAAGGAAATCGCCGGGATGTACTTCCCTAACAGTACGCCCCGGTCGGCGAACACTCAGATAAAGAGATGGTTTATGTATAATAAGGCGCTGATGAAAGCATTGTCGAACGCGGGGTACGTGAACGGCCAGCGTGTGTTTACTCCCAAGCAGGTACAGTTAGTATTCGAGTATCTAGGGGAACCTTGAAAAATAAATCGGCATGAGATTACAACTAGTCATCGCCACGCTCTTATGTCTGGCGGGAATAACATTGCTTTTCATGGGCCTCTGGATGCCTCCACGGGGCGAGATCCATTCCTCCGTATTGGTCGCTTTCGGCGAGGTCTCCACGTTCGCAGGGGCGTTGCTCGGGGTGGATTATAAGTATAGGTCTGGGGATAAAAAACAAGAGGGCTGACCTTCGCAGGTTTGCCCTCTCCAACCAAAACCTTAACTATGACCTCCTTCTTAGGGAGGAAATATCTTATTTATATTTTTTCTTAAATCTTACGATGTAAAGTAAGCGCTAATTTTTTTCACTCACAAATCATATCACGAATAAAATACCTGTTTAGCAACATGAATAAAAATAATCAAATCTCAAAAAATTTTACAGTAGAAGAGTTCACATATAGTCGTAAAGCCATAGAGAACGGTATCGACAACATGCCCGGCGAATCTCAGATAGCTGCTATCCGGCTGCTTATCACGCAATTGATCCAGCCTTTGCGAGACCGCCTCGG
>NZ_QTLZ01000062.1:688-1723 GCF_003635425.1 Parabacteroides sp. AF27-14 | reverse complement strand
CGTGCTTGCCCTTGGTGTTCAGCTCGATCAGCTCATACTCGCCCGGCTTCACCTCCAACAAGGGGACCCACATGCAATCGAGGATACGCGCCATGACATCTTTATGCCCGCCACCCGGCTGGATCACCACCTCCGCCTCCATACCGGTAAAATAACCGGACGTGATACGCACGCGATCACCTTTTAGCAGGCGATCGCTGTCAGGAACGTACACCGGAAGCTCGTTGGAATAAGATTCAGCCACCCAACGTAAATTACCCATCTCGTCATCCGAGAGATAAGGGAAATGAGTCATGCCTCCGGAAGAGACCCGGGGAAGGAAATTGTATAGGGGAAGCGTACGCTTCATCTGGAAGATCTCCTCCACGGAGGACCGGATAAACACGTAGTTGAACAGCAGGGGCCGCTTCGTGTTTACCATCTTTCCGTCCACCTTCCTCACCTCCACATAGGAGGGGGCGAAATACTCGAACAACGTCTCCCCACGACGCTCGCGCCGGGAAAGCTCGGCATCCAAGCTTTTAGCGGGGCTGATCCTGTCGCGTCGTGCCACACCCGTAGTAGGAAGCGTGAGCACGTACCAGCGTACAGTCTTCAGGTCATGACGCTTGCCAACCCGCGCCGTACCCCTCTCCGAGCGACCGTCTCTCAAAACATTCATCATTATGATTATCTTTTCCTAAGATTATATCAAGATCTCCACTCAAGCCTCACGACAATTCAAAGCCCTACCAAGAGCACCGTATTTACTCCTGATAAACAACACTTTATGTCTTTAAAAATGGCTTTTCTGAAAATCACCATCGCTTGAAATATTAAGCTACTTGGGAAGTAGCGTAAAAGGTAGGAGAATGGTTATTACCCAGTTGTAGAGACGGGGCGTGCCCCGTCTCCCACAGACTGGTAGTATCTTTAAATTACCCTCTTGAGGGGATGAGACGGGGCACGCCCCGTCTCTACAAGAATGTATGTTCGATTTTTGGAAGGGACGTGATGATGTAGGAAATACGAGATCATTTCGTCTCTATTGCCATG
>NZ_QTLZ01000062.1:0-678 GCF_003635425.1 Parabacteroides sp. AF27-14 | reverse complement strand
AGGGACGTGATGATGTAGGAAATACGAGATCATTTCGTCTCTATTGCCATGTCTATGCACTAGGAATAAGAACGAAGATTTAAGGAGAATCAAGGTCGGAGCACAAACTAATGAACAAACTAAGCCTTATGATTGCTTGTTATTTGTTATTTTTTATTACTTTTGCGCCGTGAAAGAATACGCTACTTCCCAAGTAGCAAGCCTCTTACCCCACTTTGGGTATCGGTTTACACACGCTCTCAAAACAATTCCGGTTCACTGTCGACAAACGTTCCAACGAGAAGCTCTTCAAATAGATCTGTGTTGTCTTAATAGACTTATGCCCCAACAACTCACTGATAACCTCGATCGATACATCTTGTTCCTTCAAGAACGAGGCGAATGAATGACGGATCGTATATGAGGTGACCGGAAGCGTAACGCCTGTCGATCTCGCCAACAACTTCAACTCACGGTTAAAGCGGGACAAGGTCCTGTTATATTCTTTGTAGGCCGCCTCACCGGTTCTCCTTCCACTCAAAAAAGGAAATAAATAAAAGGATTCCTTTGCCGTACAAGCGGACAACTCATCCAACAGCCGCAACGCCCCGGAGGGAATCTCCAGCTGTATGAGAGACCCGCTCTTTTGTCGGTGATACTGCAATATCCCATCCCGGATATTCTCCCATTTCAAATGCG
>NZ_QTLZ01000061.1:0-1758 GCF_003635425.1 Parabacteroides sp. AF27-14 | reverse complement strand
GGGGCTGTCCAAAAAGTGTGACAGCCCCTTTTTGCTATTGTTTATTTCAGTAAAAAGTATTATCTTACCGTTGCAACAAACAAACATTATAGCGATGACTAAGATAGTATTTAAAGAGTTAACTTCCAACCAAAATGTACTTTTTCCGGTCAGTTTATCGGAAAAGATCGCTCCCAATCATCCCGTCCGTGTCGTAAACAGTGTTGTAGATGCGTTGGATATCAGTTGTCTGCTCTGGTCATATAAAGGAGGAGGCACCAGCAGCTACCATCCCCGTATGATGCTCAAGGTCCTGTTTTATGCCTACCTGAACAATATCTATTCCTGCCGCAAAATAGAAAAGGCCTTGCAGGAGAATATTCACTTCATGTGGTTGTCCGGTAATAGTACTCCCGATTTCCGCACGATCAATGATTTCCGTGGCAAACGTTTAAAAGAACATATAAAATCGTTGTTTTCAGCCATTGTTCTACTGCTACAGGAATCCGGCTATGTCAGTTTGGATGTACAGTATATTGATGGCACCAAAGTGGAATCGGCATCCAACCGCTACACTTTTGTCTGGCGTGGCAGCGTGGAAAAGAACAAGACAAAACTGGAATCGAAAATACAGGCAATCCTTAGTGAGGTTGACAAACATATCGAACAGGACAAACAGGAAAGGACCCCGGATACCTTACCGGATATGGATTCCTGTGGTTTGCGGGAAAAAGTGAGCGCTTTAAACAAACGGCTCTGCGGGATGAACAAAGCTGAGCAGAAGCAAGTCAAAAAGCTACAGGAAGAATATCTGCCCCGCCTTGCCAAATATGAATCGCAATTAGAGAAATTAGGGGACCGTAATTCTTTCAGTAAGACCGATGAGGATGCGACCTTCATGCGCATGAAGGAGGATCATATGAAAAACGGACAATTGAAACCCGCCTATAACATACAGATTGCTACAGAGAATCAATTTATTACCAATCTGGCGATTTACAGGCGTGCCGGAGATACGGGAACTTTAATTCCTTTTTTGAAAGATTTTCGAGAGACTTATCATAGGCAATCCTCTATAGTAGTGGCCGATGCCGGTTATGGAAGCGAACAAAACTACGAGTTTATGGAAAATGCGGGTATAGAGGCTTTTGTCAAGTACAATTATTTCCACAAAGAGCAGAAGCGTTCCTGGAAGAAGGATGCTTTTGCCATACAGAACCTTTACTACAACCGGGAAAGGGATTATTACGTATGCCCGATGGGACAACATATGGAATATAAAGGTCAAAGGAAAAGTAAGTCCGATTTGGGATATGTATCCGTACTGAAGCGTTATCAGGCACAGAACTGTGAGGGTTGCCCGTTGAAATCTCAATGTCATAAATCAAAGACTAACCGGATCATAGAAGTTAACTATAACCTTAACAGGTATAAACAAAAAACACGGGAAAAACTCATGAGTGAAGAAGGTATTTATCATCGGGGCAGACGATGTATAGAACCGGAAGCAGTCTTTGCGCAGATAAAGCATAACTCGACATGGAACCGGTTTAGATTAAGAGGGTTGGAGAAGGTAAAAACAGAGTTTACCCTGGTTGCTATTGCACATAATATAAGGAAACTGGCTAAAAAAGTCAGTTCTCTTTTGTTTTTTACTTATTTCTGTAGGATGGCTTCTCGAAAAGAGATAATTGAGAAGACCAAAGATGGTTTAAAAATAAAAATGGATAATGAACGGGCAGCATAACAAAAAAGAAGGTATCCTTTTCAGACACCTTC
>NZ_QTLZ01000060.1:1153-2188 GCF_003635425.1 Parabacteroides sp. AF27-14 | reverse complement strand
CAAGACGGACCAACGGCCTCCTCGAGATCGAGGCATACGTCCAGTACCTGAAGACCATTATCCCGTTTACATCCTCTGTCTTGGAAAAAGCCCCCCTATATCCATCAAAGATACGTCCCTTGGGATAATTGGGTAAGCAAGTCAACACATCCACCTTTATCCCTAAGCCGGACAGTCCCTCCGCCATGTTCGTAATGCGTGAGGGTGCCGCACCGATCTCCGGAAGATAAGAGGGAGAAACGATCAAGACCCTCATTCCTTCCGGTTCAAAAATTCCACGATCCTTCCGCAAGCCAATCCATCGCCATAGGGATTGACCGCCTTGCTCATCGCATCGTAATAAGCCGTATCATCAAGCAACGCCGAGACCTCGCTCACGATCTTGTCATAGTCCGTTCCGACCAGTTTCACCGTACCTGCCGCGAGAGCCTCCGGACGCTCGGTCGTATCACGCATCACCAACACGGGCTTGCCCAAGCCGGGGGCCTCCTCTTGGATACCGCCGCTATCGGTCAGCACTATCGTTGATTTCTCCATCAGATAGACAAACGACAGATATTCCAATGGCTCAATGAAGAACATATTCTCCAAATGAGAAAGATCCTCGCCGAATACCTCGTGAATCGGCTTGCGCACATTGGGATTCAAGTGCATAGGATAGACAAAATCCACCTCCGGATACATCTTCGTCAAGTCCTTGATAGCGGTACACATATGGATGAATCCATCACCAAAGTTCTCCCGGCGATGACCCGTGATCAACACCAGTCTCTTACCCTCAACCAGACGGTTCACGTCATACCCAGAACGTAAAAGCACGCCTTCCAGCTCCTTGTCCAGCTCAGCGTCCGTCTTTATCTTAGTCACCACTTGCCGTAAGGCGTCTATCACCGTATTGCCGGTAACCAAGATTGAGTCCGGATTCACGTCCTCTCGCATCAAGTTTTGCTTGCTCAACCGCGTGGGTGCGAAATTATACGTGGCGATACGCCCCGTGACCTGCCGGTTCATCTCCTCCGGCCATGGGCTATAGAT
>NZ_QTLZ01000060.1:0-1143 GCF_003635425.1 Parabacteroides sp. AF27-14 | reverse complement strand
TGACCTGCCGGTTCATCTCCTCCGGCCATGGGCTATAGATATTGTGGGTACGAAGGCCGGCCTCTATATGACCTACAGGTATCTGTTGGTAGAAAGCGGCCAAGGCGGCCGCCGTGCTCGTGGTGGTATCCCCATGCACCAGCACGACATCGGGTGTCGCCTCACGCAACACGTCACGCATACCCACAAGGACACGGGCGGTCACGTCATATAAGTCCTGACCCTGCCTCATGATATTCAAATCATAATCCGGCGTGATCTCGAACAATTTTAACACTTGATCCAGCATTTCCCGATGCTGTCCGGTAACGCACACGATGGTCTCGAACGACTCCGGATGTTTTTGGAACTCCTTCACCAGCGGAGCCATCTTGATCGCCTCGGGACGGGTCCCGAATACTAACATTATTTTTCTCATTACTGCGTATTCTTCTATTTAGCGAACGATTATTTCTTGAATGTCCCGCAAAAGTCCAGTACTTCCACGTCATCCCGATAATTCAACCCCGAAAACTCCCTATGATTCACCAAGAAAACCACGATATCGGCTTTCTCATAGGCCTCCTTATAAGGGGTCAACTTAAACAACTTATGCTCCGAAACGTTCGGCTCCACCACCATGATATCAGCGTTGTTGCACGATTGCAACACCTTCGTCGTTATTCCCTTGGCCGGAGACTCGCGCAAGTCATCGATATCAGGCTTGAAAGCCAAGCCCATCATTGCCACCGCCGGCTTACGCCCATGCTTCAACTCAAACCGTAGCATGGCGTTCCTCACTTTCTCAGCGCACCAAAAAGCCTTGTAATTATTCGTCTCACGGGCCGTCGAGATCATACGGCTCTCCATCGGAAACTCCGCCGTGATGAAGTAAGGGTCCACCGCTATGCAATGACCACCAACACCGCAACCCGGCTGTAAGATATTCACACGGGGATGCCTGTTCGCCAAGTTGATCAACTCCCAAACATTGATTCCCGCTTTATCGCAGATAAACGACAGCTCATTGGCGAAAGCGATCTGCACGTCCCGGCTTGAGTTCTCGGTCAATTTACACATCTCGGCCGTCTTGCTATTCGTTGGGTGAAGCGTACCCTTCACGAACTGGCCGTAGAACTCCATCGCCTTACGGGTAGAGGCCTC
>NZ_QTLZ01000006.1:56007-211528 GCF_003635425.1 Parabacteroides sp. AF27-14 | reverse complement strand
TGCTAATTATCGTTAACCGTATTCAATTTTCTTATTATAGTTCATGATTTATTTAGTATAAAGTTACCACCATAAGAAATAAAAAACAATAAGAATAATCACCACGAACAACGCGGTCCAGTTGAATATACGATCCGTATGGAACAAAGAGCGCAACAGCAATCGATCCGCATCATCCCCTTTCGGGTTCTTTTTCCCCATCAAGACCAGAATGGCACAACAGAGCAAGAATATGATCCCCATGCGATCCAGCCAAGGCAACGATGGGAACAAATACTTAAACACGAACGAGAGGACGAATGAGGCCACCGCCGATACCAACGCGCCGTTGGACGTAGCCCGCTTATAGAAAAAGCCCGCCAAGAAGATACTCAACGCCCCCGGACTGACGAACCCCGTGAACTCCTGGATGTACTGAAACGCCTGATCCAACCCCGATAACAAAGGAGCGATACAAACACCGATCAGCATGGCCACCAAACTCGTCATCTTCCCGACACGCACCAAATGCGAGGCATCCCCCTCCGGGCGGATATAGACCTGGTAGATATCCATCGTGAAAATCGTAGAGATGCTATTCATCATAGAAGCCAAGGAGCTTACAATCGCAGCGGTCAACGCGGCGAAGGCTATGCCTTTCACGCCGACGGGCAGCAAATTGCCCAACAACCACGGATAAGCCTCATCCGGCTTGCTCAAGGGAGCATCCAAGGCAAACGCCGCGATGCCCGGAATAACCACCAGCAAAGGGATAAGCAATTTGATGACGCCCGCGAACGCCATTCCCCATTGCGCCTCCTTTATATTCTTGGCGGCTAACGCTCGTTGAATGATATACTGGTTACATCCCCAATAATACAAGTTGGCCACCCAAAGACCGCCCAGAATCACCGACAAGCCGGGAAGATCCATATAACCGGGATGGGAAGGATCCAAGATCAAGTGAAACTTATCCTCGGTCTTGAGGTAAAGCGTCTCGCAACCTTTCAGCACACCCTCGCCGGCACCTAGCAAATCCAACGCGATATAAGTGGTAATCAATCCGCCACCTACCAAGAAAAATACTTGAATGACATCCGTAAGGGCGACCGCCTTCAATCCCCCGTTTATCGAATAAACCACGGCGAACAAGGCCAGGCCGATCACCCCGTACAATAAAGGAATCCCCATCACGCTCTGTATCGTAAGCGCACCCAGATACAGGATGGAGGTAAGATTCACGAAGACAAACACGATCAACCAAAAGAAGGCCATCACGGTCTTGACCCGCTTGTCGAAACGTTCCTCAAGGAATTGAGGCATCGTGAATATGCCCCGCTTCAAGAATATCGGGAGGAACCACTTCGCCACGATCAAGAGTCCCAACGCCGCGATCCATTCATAAGTAGCCATCGCCAGACCGATCGCATAGCCTGACCCGCTCATTCCCACAAACTGCTCAGCCGATATGTTCGAGGCGATGATCGAAGCACCTATAGCCCACCAAGCCAAACCACGTCCCGCCAAAAAATAGTCGTTCGCATCCTCCACATGCCCCTCTTTCTTCCGGGAGACGTACAAACCTACAAACAAGATCAATACACAATATAAGACAAAAACACTTAGATCTATAGGTGATATATTCATGGTATTACTATTTTTTAGATAACGGAATTAAATACGACGGAAGGGATAATGGTTCTTGCCGGGGCTCATGCCGGTAGAAGCCACGAACAAACTTCCGCTGAGCGGATACGCCTCTCGCTCCCGCATGGACAGCCCATCCATAGCGGTCGTTATATAAAGCAAGCCGTCCCGTCCAAACGTACAAGAGGCGACATTCGGCACAGGTACCTCCACCTTATCCAACAACTCGCCGGAAAGAGGGTTCCATACACAGACACCGAAACCGCCCCAATGCGCGATCCACAGATTTCCATCCGCGTCGATCGTCATGCCATCCGGCACTCCCATATCCTCCGGGATCTCCAACGCAGGTTTCTCATACGATAATTCCCCGCTCCGCATATCGTACCGATATGATTCGACCACGTGGCGACCGGAGTCCACATAATACATACGGGAACCATCCTCGCTCCAAACGATCCCATTCGGGATACATTGCTTATCCAACATCTTATGGATGGACAAATCCGGATCGACCCGGTACAACGCCCCCGTCTCGGAATGATCGGACAAGTGCATCATCCCCAACCACAAGCGTCCTTCCGGAGAAGCCTTCCCGTCGTTCGGCCGCATCATCCCATCCGTGGGGAAAAGCTCCCGTAAAACCTCTTGCTCGCCTGTCCGCAAGTCATAAGCGATCAAACGCCCTTGCAGGGAGAGCAGCAGCCTCCCGTCGGTCATCGGGACAATCGTGGAAACACGAGCCGGCAACCGGACCGCAGCATACGCATCCCCGTCCGGGGAATAAGTATGCAATAAACCGCCGTTAATATCGACCCACAAGAAAAGTCCCAAATCATTCAACCAAGTAGCGGCCTCTCCTATCGAATCCTTACATTCATATAATAATGTAGCTTTCATTCCCTCGTATCTAATAGGTTACACATCGTCTTGCATCAAGGCAGAACGTCCGCCGTCCATCAGAATCGTCGTACCACTGATAAACCGGGCCATGGGAGAGGCCAGATAGACACATAGCGCCCCGACCTCCTCTACCGTCCCGATCCGTTTCACGGGATGCAGATTCTCGGTTCTCTGCCGTTCAGCTGCCGGATCCGGGAAAGAGGCGAACCATGTATCATTCCCTGCCGTATCTATAAACCCAGGTGCGATACCTACGGTACGTATCTCAGGCCCCCACTCAATCGCTAAACTACGAACGAGACCCGTTATAGCCGTTTTTGTCACATTATAAGGGAAACAGCCCGGAATGGAACTAAAGGCATGGTTGGAAGTCATTAACAAAATGGCCCCTTCATCCGCTTTCTCCAGATAGGGCTTGCAATACTTCGCCAACCGCCAATGAGAAGCCAAATTCAAATCTAGGTTATGTCTCCACTGTTCCTCATTACAACCCGCTGCCCCTTCAAACACATTCGCTCCGGCATTAGAAACCACCACGTCCAAACGACCGAAAGTTTGGATAGTAGACTCCACCAAAGCCGCCAATTCATCTGGTTGCGTCACATCCGTCTGCACGTAAAGGGCTTTCACGCCCTCTGATTCTATAGCCGCACAAAACTCCTTAGCACTTGGATCATCCACCGGTTTACGGGCACATCCGGCCACATGGGCACCGGCATGGGCAAACGCACGTGCCGTGCCGTAACCTATACCCGATGACACGCCGGTCACCAATACAACCTTATCCTTAAGATCTATTATAAAACTCATTCGAATCAAATATAAAAATTAACCGGAGCGTTCTCCGTGATACCCGGATGCGCTTCCATTTCCTCCTCAACCAAATCAACGCCCAAACCCGGACGATCGGACAGATGGAGCATACCGTCATATACCATATCCGCTATCGGATGATCGATCACACGGTCACGCCAAGGCACATCATTAAACATGAACTCTTGACGGAAGAAGTTCGGTATAGAAGCACATACGTACGAAGAAGCCAGCGTAGATAACGGTCCATTCGGATTATGAGGAGCGATCAATACGCTATATGCCTCAGCCATCGTAGCCATACGTTTCATTTCAGACGGACCTCCACAACGGGTTATATCCGGCATGATCACGTCGCAAATATGATTCTCCAAGACAGGACGTATGCCGAAGCGAGTATAATGACGTTCGCCTACGCAAATAGCCACATCCGATGGGATACGTTCCCGCATCGCCCGCAAAGTCTTGGCACTCTCAGGACCTGCCGGTTCCTCATACCATGCGATATCTAGCTTAGACAGGCGTTCGGCCATCTTCACGGCGATACGGTAGTTCAACATAGCATGCGTCTCAATCATGATATCCGTTTCCGGTCCTACCGCCTCGCGTACCGCCTTGGATACATTGAAGGCCAGATCCTGTTGTTCAGCCGTAAGTGTCAAGTTAGAAGCCAAGTCTTCCCCATAGAAATAATTCGTATGGGCGAACGGGTCAAATTTCAAGCCGGTGAATCCAGCCTCACGTACCCTCTTCGCCTGATCGAAATAATCCGCCTCGTTATGTCCGCCTCCCGTAAACCAATAATTCGCATACAATAAGATATCTTTCCGGTAAGCGCCCCCCAACAACTCATAGCAAGGAACACCCAGCACCTTACCTTTCAAGTCGAGCAACGCCATGTCAATACCACTGATGGCGCAAAGGCTGGCACCATACGGGCCAATCCAGTTCAAGTCGCGGTACAACTTCGTCCAGATAAAATCCGTTTTCATGGGATCCAAGCCGATAATACGTTTCCCCACATGCTTAGCCGCCTCATATACGATCGGGCTTCCCGGCCAGTTCGTAGCCTCTCCAACCCCAGTATACCCCTCGTCTGTATAGATTTTCAATAAAGTCCAATTATACTTGATACCTTGTACCAACCATACTTTTACATCCGTAATTTTCATCTCTTCTGTTCTATTTTAAAGTATTACATTATTCCATACTTATCAAACGCCTCACGGGCTTTCATGCCTTCCTTAATTTTCTTCAGCACGACCCGCTCGCCTCTCGCCTTTTCCAGCGCACGTTCGAAGACCTCCTCCTCGATCTCTCTCGGAACGACACAAACACCGTCTATATCGCCGATGATCATATCGCCGTTGTTGATCCTCACGCCCTCCATGTCGATAGGAACACGGTAGTCGATCACCTTGCCGCGAGGCGCCTGATCCTGCGCATAAGGGCCATAAGAGAAACAAGCGAAATCCAGTTCCAAGATCCCCTTCGTATCACGCGAATACCCATTCACCACGGCTCCAGCCGCCTTGCATTGCATGGCCCTTGCACTCATCAGCTCTCCCCATAAGGCATATGCGGGCGATGATCCGGAGCAGATATATACCTCGTCCTCTCTCAAATCGTCCAACGCTTCCAGCATCAATCCGAAGGAGCGTTTCAACAGCGGGTTATTCCCGGCATCCGTCAAGTTATCCAACACATCGGCCTCCAACACGGTCATCGCCCTTCCGGCGATAAACATATCATCCCGCAAGGGCCTTATCCGAGGTGGCAAAAACTGGTGCGTATATCCCATCTTATCCATGATATCGCCGATCACAGCGGTATACAGCTCATTCTTGATTAAAGCCAGTAGCGATTTGTCGTCACTCCATTCTTTCATTTTTTCCTTCATTTATTTAGTTAATAAAATCGTATTCCTATTTCAACAGATCGCTAGGCGACACACCCACCAACTGCTTGAATATACGGGAGAAATATTGAGGTGAGCGGAAGCCACACTCAAAACAGACCTCTTTCACGCTCAACTCCGTAATACGCAACAGCTCTATCGCCTTGTTTATCCGTATCTGATTCAAGTAATCGACAGGCGACAAATTAAGATGCTGGGAGAATATCTTACGCAAGTACCGTTCACCGATACAGGCTTCTTCCGCGACATCCCCTATAGAGATATCATCCTTATAATGTTCCCGGATGTAATTAATCGCCTTTCTCATCGTATTGTTGGAAGACAGCGGAAAATAGGTCTCATCCATGTGTCGATAGATCAAGATGAGCAGCTCTGCGTAATACATCACGACTAAGTGCTCATAGTATTTATTGCGGGTATTCATCTCTGTCACGATACGCTGGATAGCTCTCATGATACGGACATTGTTCACGATCTTGATCAAACGGTTGGCCGATGAGAAGATACTCAAAGGGGTTAGCGAGCGGCCGACATCCAGATAATCCTCGAAATGACCGAATACCTCCGGCAGGAACTCCAGTTGCATCAACGTGCATCCTTCCGAGCCAGCCTGAAAAGAGTGGGGAACATCCGAGCAGATAATCATCAACTCGTTCTCGCGAAAACTTACACTCTCGTTCTCCAACCGAATAATGCAACTTCCCTTTTTCACATAATTAAGCTCCAACCTGTGATGAGCGTGCTGGCCAAAACGTTCCATCGGGAGAAAAGAGACAAAACGGAACACATCCGCCAGTCGCTTTCCCTCCAAGGTACGCATAATTTGACCTATACTACTGAATAAGGTACGATTCTCCTCTTCCATGCTTCTCTATCTTTAAATTACACTTGATTTCCAGCTAGTATCCGGATATTTAATCGATATCACAAAAATAAGATATATCCGCTAAGTATTCTACATATGACACCCATAGGCAAGCATACAAACAGGTACTATTCGTCGAAAAAGTTATCTTATTCGGAACTAGATCTGATAAACTTCCGAAAAAGTCATCATCGGCGATTGTTTATTCCGTATAAGTCAAATCGGAGAAACCTGCGGACAGCCGTCTCGAGAATTCAATACATAACTTTGCCATACATTATTTATCCAATAAAACATTTTCATAAAATGGGAACAAAAATCATAACATTTGGCGAGATCATGCTTCGCCTGTCTACGCCTGGGCACTTACGTTTTTGCCAATCCGACACGTATGCGGCTACCTTTGGTGGTGGAGAAGCCAACGTAGCGGTCTCGTTGGCCAACTTCGGGTTGGAGACGGAATTCATCACACGGCTTCCGAAAAATGACATCGCGAACGCTTGCCTGATGGAGTTGCGTAAACATGGCGTAGGAACCCGGCATATTCTATACGGCGGGGACCGGTTAGGCATTTATTTCCTTGAGACAGGAGCCGTGGCACGTGCCAGCAAAGTGGTTTACGACCGTGCCCACTCAGCTATTTCCGAGATCGAGCCGGGAATGATCGACTGGAAAACCGTATTCAATGGAGCGAGCTGGTTTCACTGGACCGGCATCACGCCAGCCATCTCACAAGGAGCGGCAGAGGTATGCCTAGAGGCGATCAAGGCTGCCAACGAACTGGGTATAACCGTATCATGCGATCTCAATTTCCGCAAGAATCTTTGGAAATACGGTAAATCCGCGGCAGAGGTAATGCCGGAGCTGGTTGCCGGTTGTGACATTATTCTGGGGAACGAGGAGGATTGCGAGAAGGTATTCGGCATCCGACCCGAGAACTTCGATGTCACACATACGAACGGCGAGGTAGACGCTTCCGGCTTCGAGTCGGTTTGCAGGCAAATGAAAAACCGGTTTCCACGGGCCCGGAAGGTTATCATCACATTGCGCGGGGCGATAAACGCCAACCATAACACCTGGGGAGGCGTACTGCTGAGCGACAACCGTCTTTATGAGAGCAAACGCTATGACATAACCCATATCGTAGACCGGGTAGGCGGCGGCGACTCATTCATGGGAGGATTGATCTACGGATTGAATCGGTATCCGGAGGATGACCAAAAAGCACTTGATTTCGCTGTAGCCGCCAGTTGCCTCAAGCACACCATTTATGGGGATTTCAACTTGGTCTCGGTAGAGGAAGTAGAAAAACTCATGGCAGGCGACGCTAGCGGAAGAGTATCCAGATAAACCGATTAAATCATTCAATAATAAGAATCATAAAAACATATGGCTAGATTCAATCTGTTACAAACCATCAATACAGTGGTATCTACCGGAATCGTCCCGGTATTCTATCATAAAGATCCTGAAGTCGCGAAAAACGTGCTGAAATCCTGTTACGAAGGCGGCATACGTGTATTCGAGTTCACGAACCGGGGAGATTTCGCCCATGAGGTATTTTCTGAACTATCCAGATTCGCCGCCACGGAATGCCCGGAATTGGTATTGGGCATCGGATCAGTGGTAGAACCTGCCACAGCTGCCCTTTATATGCAATTAGGAGCAAATTTCGTTGTCGGCCCTTGTTTCAATCCCGACATAGCGAAAACATGTAACCGCCGAGGTGTTCCCTATATACCCGGTTGCGGATCGGTCAGTGAGATCAGCGACGCACAAGAAGCCGGTTGCGTTATATGTAAAATATTCCCCGCCGGAAATGTAGGTGGCCCCTCTTTCGTAAAAAACATCAAGGCCCCATTACCTTGGGCCATGATCATGGCAACCGGAGCGGTAGAGCCTACCGAGGAAAATCTCAAGAAGTGGTTCGAGGCCGGGGTTGTTTGTGTGGGTATGGGAAGCAAGCTCTTTCCGAAGGAAAGCATCCAAGAAAAAAAATGGGATGAGATCAGCCGACTCTGCGCAAACACGCTCTCGATCATCTCTTCCAATTTCACAAAATAAGTAGAGACGGGGCACGCCCCGTCTCTCTCTTATCAGTATCCCTCGTTCTGTACCATATTCTCATTCCGGTCTAGTTCCACTTGAGGGATCGGCAACAGATATTTACGAGCCGGTAAGAATTTACGTTCTTCCAGTATGATATAATTACCATTCCACGTCACCTCGCCAGTAGTAGAGTTCACCGATCCGTCCCGACAACCGATCGCCTGTCCATTCAATAACTCAGGGCCAAGGTCCCAACGTTTCAAGTCGAAATATCTCAATCCCTCGAAGGCAAGCTCCACACGACGTTCGTAACGCACGATTTTCTCTGTCAAACTCGTTACCGCCGGCATTCCGGAACGCTCGCGGATCGCATTGATATAGCGTAATGCTTCCTCTTTTCCCGAACCTGTTTTCAACGCACATTCGGCAAACGTCAAATACATCTCGGCCAAACGGATGACCATCGTGTTCACATCGTAATTGTTGGCATCTTCCACCGACATAGGATAAATATGCTTCTTTACTAACAACCCTCCGCGGGAAGCAGCGGCGTTCACATGATAATCATCATTCGACTGCCCGTTTATCAACTTATCCAATGGGTTATAGATACGTCCGTTGTACTCTTCTCCCGGGCACAAAACAATCTTTTTCAAACGAGGATCACGATCCTTGAAAGGCTTATTGTCATCATAGCCGGAACCTGCCTCATCGATAAACTTACCGTTTCGCATTTGGAAGGCTTCTACGAACGGCCATAAGGCATTCAAGGCAGACCAACCGCCTTCGATCGCAGGAAGATTCAATTGCGGAATCATGTTCTTATACTGATCCTTTATATATTGCACATCCAAAATAGACTCCTTGTTGGATGTTTCCGCCTCAGGATAGAAAAGAGTCTCGTAATCCGGGTACAACTCATAGCAACCCATAGCGATCACCTTAGCCGCATCTGCCTGAGCCTCGGCGTATTTCCCCAGATATAGCTCAAAACGAGCCTTCAACGCCAATACCGCCCCCTTGGTGATATGGCCACCCGACTGAATCTGGTTTTGCTCCGGTAGAGCGTTTTCGATAGCGGCCAGCTCTGTCAACACGAAATCGATCACCTCATTTTGTGGTGTACGAGCCATATTCGCCTCCTCAGCATTCGCGAATACCTTTGTCACCAAGGGTATATCACCATAAAACATAACCTTGTTGTAATAGTCGTAAGCCCTAAGGAAACGTACCTCTGCCTTATAACGTTCTTTCTTTGCCGCATCCATCTCTACGGCATCGATCTTCTCCAAGAAGTTATTGTATTTGCGAATACGGTCGTACGTAAACCATTCTGTAGCGAATTCGTCGATCCAAGGAGACTGATGTCCCGGAGCGGAAGTCGGCAGGATCTGCCCATTTCCTAACGCCTGATAATTATAGTCGAACTGCTCATAACCATTATCGGTAGCGGCATCCAGGAAAACGATATTCGTAGCGCTCTCCCAACCCCGGTAGCAACCGGTCAAGGCTCTATCCGCATCGGTTTCCGATTGCCAGAATGTAGCGTCCGATAACTGATCGGCTGGCGTTACATCCAAAAAACTGTCGCCACAAGAAACCAAGGCAAAAGAGAGCAGCGACATTCCCGTCATATAAAACTTATTCATTTGAGTATTCTATTTAAAATGTAACATCTAAACCTAACGTATAAATAGCGACTTGCGGATAAGAAGATCCCGCAGCACCATTAGGACCTTCCGGATCGAAGTCTTTCGGAAGCCCAGAGATCGTAAATAAATTCTGCCCACTGACATATACACGAGCACGTCCGATTCCCACAGATTTCAATAGAGATTCCGGCAAATTATAACCAACTTGCAAATTCTTCAAGCGCAAATAGCTCGCATTCATCGCCAAAAAAGAACTCATGACACGATTATGCGACTGATTGATCAACAAACGGGGGTAATGGCCTAAGCTAGTCACCTGACCATTCTCCACGATCGTACGGTCAAGATGCTTCTCCTGAGCATTCGCTCCATCGATAAATCCCCACATAGACTCGCGGTCTACCGTACGATATACATCGGCTGCACCTTGGAACGCAGCAGAGAGATCGAATCCCTTGAAACTCATGTTCAAGTTAAGTCCGAAGGTAACATTCGGAATGGTGTTACCTAGTACGACACGGTCTTCCGCATCTATCTTACCGTCTCCATTTTGATCCTTGAACTTCAAGTCGCCTCCCTTGACCAAGGAAGAATGAACCGGACTGCTGGCGGCCTCTTCATCCGACATAAAGATACCTATGCATTCATACCCGTAGAATGAATCCCACGACTCTCCCTCCATCCGGATCTTATCACCCTTGGAAGGATTCAAGTATTTCTCCACCTTATTCTTATTAAACGCCACATATGCGTCTACCCCATATTGGAAATCGCTCACGCTGTTCTGATGTCCGAATGAAAGTTCGACACCCCGGTTCCGCATAGCGCCGGCGTTAGAGACCGGAGCCTCCAATCCATAAATCAAGGTTACGGGAACCTTCGTCAGGATATTATCCGTATATCGATCGTAATAATCGGCGGAGAAAGAGAACAGGCCATTCTTCACGCTCAAGTCAAAACCCAAGTCAAACTCTGTGGCTGTCTCCCAAGAGATATCGGGATTGTTAGCCGCCGTTTGTGCAGCACCGTCAGAGATTGTTCCGTTAAACGGATAATTCTGTCCCAATGCGATCAACGCAATATATTGATAATCATCCATCCGATGATTACCCAACTGACCCCACGATCCTCTGATCTTTAAATTATCCAACCACTCGATCGACTCCATAAAAGCCTCCTCTGAAATACGCCATCCGGCAGAGAATGAAGGGAAATATCCCCAACGATTTCCACTGGCGAACTTAGAAGAACCATCCGCACGGAAATTAGCCTCCAATAAATAACGGCCGGCATAATCATAGTTGATACGTCCGAAATAAGAGCCAATATTCGAGTCGAGCGCTTTTCCCTCGTTGCTCCATCCATCCGTAGAACCGCCGTTCAGTTCATCCAGATCATTACTCGGGAAATTCTTCCGGTACGCCTTCGTTTGATGATAACGATACGACTCGCGAGAGACACCCAGCATACCTTTTATATTATGCGCCCCGATTTGCTTCTCATAATTCAATAAAGCCTGAAGGGTTACCGTCATTTTCCGCTCCCACATATCATTCACGCTATTCGGTCCCTGTACGGTTCCATTTCCATAACGAATCTCTTTGATATGGATTTTCTCTTCTTTCATGTCATAATCCACACCAGCTATCCCTTTCAAGGTAAGGCCCTCGATAATCTTCAATTCCGCAAAAGCACTCCCCAAAGCATGCACGGCTTGGGTAGTACCCTTTCCTCCCGCTTCCAGCCAAGCGATCGGGTTTCCGTCGATATGCCGTCCCCAAGAACCATCCGAGTATTTGTTTACGTACATATTTGGGATACGATTCGCTTGGCGAAAGAACTGTGCCAAATCGTCCGAGTTATTATAAGGAGTGGTAGGTACCGAGATATCCCGATACGACAAACTACTATTCACGCCGAAAGACAGACGATCGTTCACCTTGCTATCCAAATTAATACGGACATTGTAACGGTCATAGTCCGTATTCTTGGTCAGACCCAACTGGTCATAATATCCCAAAGAGACGGCGTAGCGTGTCGCTTCCGTTCCACCGTTCAAACTGATATTATGATTATGCGTGAATCCGCTACCTTGTAATAGCGCATCCATCCAATCCGTATTCGGATAATTGTCCGGATCGGATCCATCCCGGTATTTCTGTATATCTTCCGCAGAATAAGCGGGCGAGGCTCCCTCGTTCCTTAAACCCTCATTGTACAGCTCCGCATATTGTGCTGAGGAAAGATGTTTCTGGCGATTGATGTCTTTCTGGAATCCGACATATCCGTTGTAGGTAATGGAAGGTTTACCCGTCTTACCTCGTTTAGTCGTGATAAGAATCACACCGTTAGCCGCACGGGTTCCGTAAATAGAAGAAGCTGCGGCATCTTTCAATACGCTCACACTCTCAATATCATTCGGGTTGACATCATCCATGGAAGATTCCAATCCATCCACCAAGACCATCGGATCGGAATTATTCATCGTACCGATACCACGTATGCGAATTGAGGTCTTCTCACGTCCCGGCAATCCTGACGATTGAGTAATCGCCACGCCCGGCAACTTACCTTGCAACATACTGGTTACGTTCGTGGCAGGCATCCCCGACAACTTCTCAGAATCCACACTGCTGACAGAACCCGTAAGGTTCACTTTCTTCTGTGCACCAAAACCTACGATAACCACCTCTTCCAAGGCTTGTGAATCCTCTTTCAGTAAGATTGTAACCGAGGTCTTATTTCCCACCTCCACCTCTTGCATCACATAGCCGATATAAGAGATCTGCAAGACCGCATTCTCGGGGACTTGCAAAACAAAACGTCCATCCAAATCTGTTATGCTTCCTTGCGTAGTTCCTTTTATTACGACATTCGCTCCAATAATGGGCTCTCCCTTAGCATCTGTTACAACTCCCGTTAACTCTCTTTCTTGTTGCGAGTGGGTTACGCTCTCAACATCAAAACTCGTCCTTCCCTTTTCTGAGGCTTGCATCGCTCCCGTAGAGAAAGCGAGGGCAATAACAGCCGGCAGAAAATACTTTCCTGCGATCTTACAGGAAATGGCTTTTCCTTTTAATTTGTCCATAAATAAATTATTAGTTGTTCAACCATGCAAAATTCGGTATTTCGAACAACTAATAACTTATATTATAACCCTTTATACTTAAGCATTGCGGAATATATACTTAGGAAACGATGCACTAATCGGAACTCTCCTTTTAGTGGTTTCCCAATAAACCATTCCGGGTTAAAACAGATCGTATTCCATCAACTTCGAGTCGATCTCTCGATTCGCTTCCAAACGTACATACCGGGCCTTTACCGCTTCCGTGAAATGAAAGTTGCGGCGGGTCGGGTCATTCTTCAAATTACCGAACTCAAAAGCTCCGGCTGTTTTCCATGTCTTTCCGTCATCGCTGATCTTCACGGCTCCCTTCACGATCATCTGGACTTCCTTGTCCGATTGTGGCGTATAAGCCAAGCCGGACAATATGCGAGGCGTATCCAACCGGATGGTGACCGAGCGGGAATTATCAGTTTCTACTTTCCAACTCCTCTTGTCATATCCCAAGAGCGACTCACACACCTCACCGGAACGACCATTCAGTATGGCAACCGCTTTCACCTCACCGTTATCCCACACGAAAGGCTCCTTATATTCCGGAGAATTCTCGTCGGGCATCGTACCGTCAGTCGTATAATGGATCTTGAAGCCAGCATTTAAATCGCTAGCCATATCCTGCTCATACGTATTCCATTTGAAATCCTGGCGCAAGGTCTCAACACAAACCGCTCCCACCTCGTTCCTGCGCACGGTCAACCGCGGCGGACGCGACTCGTAATAATAGGCCGCTACCTCACTGATAGCCGGAATCAGACGTGACTCCAATATGCGCACCCTGAATTTGTCGGTTGTCACGTTCGGGAAACGGAGGATCCGTTTATAACCGATGTTAGTCGCCTCCACGATCTCTTTCCACTCGCCATTTACCCAAGCGTCAAGCGCATGTCTCTCCACTCGTTCACCATTGGTAGCGATCGCTTCTTGCAATATAAAGCGGTTCACGGTAACAGGCTTCGCGGTCTCTATGACAACCCCTTCGCCTCCTGCGATCACAGCACGGAAAGTGGTATCATCCTTATCCAACCATTCTTTCGGGCCATCCGCCTGAGCCAGCAGATCCGTACCGTACGTCTGACGGATACGCTTGCCTACCTCTTTCAATACGCTGACATCCTGCGCAGAGAAACGCCCCTCACGGTTGGGGGGGATATTCAACAAGAAAGTAGAGTTTCCACCTACAGCACGCTCATAGATATCGAACACGTCGTCCGCGCTTCTCACACGCTGGCGATCATCATCTCGGTAGAACCAACCCTCACGAATAGACGTATTAGTCTCAGCCTGTTGATAATGCAGATATTTTGCCTTGAGTAATTGTTCGCGGCTACCCAAATCCTCATCCGTCATGTCGGGGAAATAAGAGGTCGTGTCCGGATTTTCCGGGTAAGGGATGATATTCCATTCCGTATCACGAGTCCTTCCAGCCTCATTGCCACACCAACGAATATCCTCGCGGCCAAAGATCACGGCCTCCGGCGCTAACGAATGAATCAAGTCCTTCCAAGCCGAATATTTATATTGCTGGCCTCCCTTGCGCTTCGGGTGTGCCCCATCGAACCAGACCTCATGGATCGGGCCGTATTCGGTCAAGAGTTCGAATAGCTGGTTCATGAAATACTCATTGTAATCATCCAACTCAAACTCGAAAGTAGTCTTGTTTTCAAACGGACGCCCCGGCACCTCATGCGGAATGGTACGCTTGGTATACTTACTCAAATTACCATACAATCCCGTAGGACTTTCAATTTGGAACAAATCCGCCGGAGAAAGGTATACTCCCAGCTTCAAGCCATACTTTTGGCAAGAGGTGGACAAGTCCTTCAATACATCCCCCTTTCCATCCCGGAAACCGGTGGACATGATACCGTGCTTCGTATAACGGCTCTGCCACAAGACAAAACCATCGTGGTGCTTGGCGGTGAATATAACCTTCTTCATTCCCGCCTCTTTCATCGTCTCACACCATTGATCCGTATCCAACTCCTTCAAGTCGAATATACGAGGATCCTCCATACCATTTCCCCACTCCATGCGGGTGAACGTATTAGGCCCGAAATGGATAAAAGCGATAAACTCATCCCGTAAAGCCTCCAACTGATTGTCGGTAGGCACGATATGCGCCGCCTTCTCAATAATCATTTCCGGAGAGTCCGTAGCCTCAACCAGCATCGTTGGACGGCACTCCATGGTCAGTTCCGATTTCGGGTTGTCGGCACAGGCCGAAAGTAATAAGCAACCCAATACTAAATTCAAGTATTTCATTTATCAGTATATTTATTATTCTACTCTTACTAGGATCTCTCCCCCGATCCGTTCTCCTTTCCGAACAGGTTTCCGGTACGGATCGTAATAGGTACTCAGGAATATCTCATTTCCGGCCGTAACAAAGTCGGCAACCAAAAAGCGGATCTTGTCCTTCTCCAACCAAGAACGCCAATGTTGCCGGCCGTTAGAAGGAACGGTTATCTTACTTCCATTCATGCTTCTCAGCCCGGCATACCATATATTCCGACGTGTAGACCGGAAATCATTACTACCCAACTCATTATAATCCATACTCCAAGACCAAGCCGGTTCCGTATGCGGATCGACCTTCTTCGGAAGACCCTCATAAAACAGGCTGGCCTCACCTACCGGACGACTGATATGGTCGGAAGGATAGACACTCCACAACCCGTCACGACGCCAGAATGTTTGATCGAAAGAAACAGGAGCCTCGAAGACCAATCCCCATTGTCTCGGATTCACATCCTCAAGCGCATCAAAGGCATAAACGACCGACAGCTCACCATTCGCATTCACCTTCAAGTCATACGACCCGGCAAACTCCTTATACGCCCCTTTTACCTTTACCACCACATCATTTCCCTCTCGGACAGCATCTACTTTCTCAACTTTCCAATCAGAGCATAAATCATTAAACGCAGGCGTATTCGCATTATGATTCGGATAACACCCCCCACTGGTCAACGGCAACGCCATCAACCACGGCCCGCCATTCAAGACCTCTTTTTTCCCTTTCTTTACCGAAAGTATCTGACCGGAAATACGGCTGATCTCGCAAGTAAAATCCTTTCCGGTAATCATATAACGATCTTTTTTCTCTTTCAAGCGAGTCGGAACAGCCGTTAACACCTGCGACTCATTCTGTATCTGCCTTCCCACCGGAATCAGATACTCATCTGCCGTAAATCCGCGGGGATCCACGAAAGAGAGATAAAGCTCATTGGCCTTTTCCGGATGAACCGGCCGAACACGCAACTGCCCTTTCTCACCAGGTTCAAGATCAACAAAGATACTTCCTTTTTCTTCCCCATAGACCCAATTAACCTGCAATTCATTCAAGTTCGTATACGTGTACCGATTTTCCAGATCAATAACCAGTTCCTTGGCCGGAGATAATGTCTTTGTAGTCACACGAATCGGACTATAAATCTTTTTCATATCCCAATATTCCGGTTTCGGCCGACGCCAGCCATCAATTGGCCCCCAAGCGCCATAACCAACCGCATCACCGTTCGGTAACTGGAAGATGTCATCGATACCAGACCAAATGGAACCACCCAATACACCCGGAGTCTTATACATATTTTCCCATGTAGGAGCCAACGCTAATGCCCAATCGCTCCGGACACCGGGATCCGTCACCAACTCACTCCGATTATATACATTTAAGTGGCAGTATTCACCATAGGTCATCGGACGATCACTCTTCGCCGCTACCTTATACCCATCCGGCCCCGGATAATGAATATTGGAGATAGGAGCCGTGCTCCCCTGATTATTAAAGCCACCATATCCTTGATCGTGAAAGGTGAACGGACGTGTCGGGTCCGCCTTTTCCATATACACCTGTACCTGCGCAAATTCCTTATTCCAATAAGACTCGTTCGCCATAGACCAGAAGATAATGGAGGGATGATTCCGGTAGAATTGGATCATCTCCATATTGACTTGCAATACATAGGGATAATATTTCTGTTCGCGGTAATCCAATACCTTCCAGTTCTCATTCGCATGATGGCCAAGCCAGCAAACCGGAGCCTCTACCTCGACAAACATCCCCAGCTCGTCGCACACCTCCAACATCTCCTCACAAGGTGGATAATGAGATGTACGGATGAAGTTACAGTTAGCGTCCCGATACAACTCAATATCTTTTCGTGCCAACGCCGGATTCATCACACGGCCTGTCAGCGGATGCATCTCATGACGGCACACACCTTTCAGCTTAACCGCCTTTCCATTTACTAGCATACGATTTCCTTGAATCTGGATCTCTCGGAAACCAAAGCGTTTCTTCACTTGCTCGACAATCTTTTCCGAAGTTCCCAACTCGACTTTCAACGTGTACAAATTAGGATGCTCGCTATCCCACTTTTTCGGAGAGGCAATCTTTCCGGTCAACCAACCGCTCCAAGTAGATCCAGCCGCTATCTCCGGAATAACCTGACTCAAAACGACCGGTTCACCCGATACCGAAAGACGAACCGAGAGATTCTTTTGCACATTCGCAGAAGCATTCGTTACCGATACATACACTTTCAATTCCGCATCCTTATATGCATCATCCAAATCCGTTACGATACGCAGATCGGACAAGTGAACCTCCGGAACGGCGAAAAGCGTCACTTTACGCGTAATCCCCCCCAATTGATGCGCCGCATATTGCGTCAAGCTACCCAACATATCAGCCAACGACTCACTACGAACCCGCAAAGCCAATACGTTCTCGCCGCTCCTCAACCCATTCGTCACATCCAGCTCGAAAGCTGTCATACCTCCCATATGGGAACCTATCTCCTTTCCATTCAAATAAACGACCGACTCGCTGGAAACACCATCGAAGCGCAACTTCACCCGTTTCCCGCTCCAATCCGCAGGCAAGGTAAACGTAGTCTGGTACCCCCCAAAAGCCGCGGAATCAACCTGAAAGCCCTGCATAGACCACTGTCCCGGTATCACGATTGGCTTCCACTCCTGCCCCATCTGTTTCCGCTCATAAAAATAAGTAGCGGGCTTCTCATTAAACGACCAAATCCCATTCAATGATAAGACCGGATTATATACGCCGGCTACCAGATGCGGCTTAATCGCATATATAGGCAACACCTTTTCGGCACAAACGGTCGTATCTACCGTATACGCTTGGATATGTACCAGATCCTTTTTCCGATCCCCCTCGAAAGGTTTCAGCGGAGCTGGGTTAGACGAATACAAATTCAGTTCCGAGACAACCGCATTATCGCCATTCAATGCCTCAAATACCAAGACTAACTGTCCATAAGCATAGGCTTTCTTAGGCAGGTCTATCACATATCGTCGCTCCACTCCTTTCTCAAGGACAACGGGGGCTTGTACCTCATTCCCATCGGCAACGACACGTTGCTCGCCGCGCTTATCAGCCAGATAGACAACTTCCATCTGGTAATCGGCCTGTATATCCATCTGGTCGAAAGCATAGATAAGCGTATTGCCAACGTTGATCGTTTTAGCCTCCTTACTCCCCGGAAAAGATTCCGGCAAGATACCATTCTCTCCCTTTATCAGAAAGGGCTGCGCATTATCCACACCGCAATCATTGGTCGCCACTCGTCGCAACCCCTTGTCTTCAGCCTGCAAGACAAAACAAAAGGAAAGTAGAAACCCGGCACAGAATAAAACTCTCTTATATCGATCGTACATACTTTTTATTACTTCATTATTTTATTATTTCAAGACAGAGCGTATAAACAAGAACTCTCCATTCACCCGCTCCCCATACTTCAACGTACGGTAAGCATATTCTATGTGCGGAGAAAGGAAGCCCTCCTTCCCTGCATTATTATAATCCGCAACCAGCATCCTCACCTTTTGCTTATCCTTCCAGCAACGGACCGATTGTGTACCGTCTGAAAGCACCTTCATCGAGATTCCCGATTTACGATCGGCTAACGTAGCCTCGTAAATATGCTCCTTGGTAGAGCGAAACATATTCGATCCCGATGCGGTCTGATCCAAACACCAATCCACGGACGGTTGCTTATCCGGACCGGCCATTCCGCTAATTGCCAACGACTCGTTGAATAACTCGGCCTTGCCCTCCAAGGCCCCTATATGGTTCTCCGGATAAACCGACCAATATCCTTTTCGTTTCCACTCGAGCTGCGTATAAGTAGCGGGAAGCGATAATACGACACCGATCTGGCGAGGCGAAACCTCTTTCAGTACCTTAAAGTCGTAAGCGATAGAAACCTCGCCCGTAGACAATATCCGATAGCGCCACTCACCTTCCGCCTCCTGATATTGGCCTCTCACGACGATCTCGATCTGGTCCTCTTCCTCTCTCTTCTCAATGGAAGTAGCCACCCAGTTCGTACATACGGGATTATAAGGCTCGAAATCCTGCCCATCGCCCACCATCTGGATACCCCGTCCGGTCGAGTTAAGAGGCAACAACATCAATACCTGCCGGTAATCCTCCAGCAAGCCGTCCCGTTTGGAGACTTTATAAGTACCAGACAAGGAGGTCACCACGATCGCCTCAGCGGTTTCCTCGCATCGTATCGCTTGTCCCGCTTTCGGAGACAACGGACGCAAGCGATCCGGCTGGATCTTGAATTTATACTCATCCACCACAAAGCCCTGCGCCCCGGTAACAACCACCGACAAAAAAGACTCCTTTCGGGCCTTTTCCGGCAGATTGATTTCCAATACACCGCTTTCCCGAGCCGCTATATCCGCAGTTACCGTACCAGACAGATTTCCGGCTTTCCATTGAATCTCGCAAGCGGATAAGTTCGTGAAATTATAGCGGTTCTCGACATCAAACATAACCTTTCCGTCCTTGTCCATATTCCCTCGAAGTTCCAGACGTACCGGGCTGTAGGCTTTCTTCATCCCCCAATACTCCGGTTTCTCGCGTCTCCATCCATCCAAGGGTCCCCAAGTGCCATACCCTACGGCTCGGCCTCCCGGAAGGAAGAACGTATCATCGATACCAGCCCAAATCGCCCCCCCCAGCACACCTTCACTATGATACATATCGTTCCACATCCGATCCAGCAGTTCGCCCCACATGCTCCGGACACCCGGATCTGCGGAAAGCTCGAAACGGTTATAGGCATTCAGATGACAAAATTCATCAAACACGACCGGACGCTTATAATTACGATACTTCTCCGGACCTTTCGGACCCGGGTAATGGTGGTTTGTCACCTCCAATTCTCCCTTATCCGCATCCGGGCCCCATTGGCTGAAAATACGCGGACGCGTAGGATCTATTCGCTTGACCACTTCGGCCGCACGTTTGAAGTATTCCGTATATAAATTAGACTCATTCCCCATCGACCACATAAGCACGGAAGGATGACTGCGGTTCAAGTTCACCATCTCGACATGCTGGTTGACCAATACGGCCTCCATTTTATCCTCCGGCACTTTCGTCTCGTGCGCCCAGCAAAAAGGAGCCTCTACCTCGACAAACATTCCCAGCTCGTCGCATGCCTCCAGCAAGGCCTCGTCGGGCGGATAATGGGAGGTACGAATGTAATTTACGTTGCCAAGACGGAAAAGCTCGACATCCTTTCTCCATAGACCCTCACTGACCGAACGTCCCCGCAGGGGCATCACCTCATGACGGCATACACCTCTCAATTTGATCGGCATGCCATTCACGAACATCCGATTCCCACGCACCTCGATTTGGCGGAAACCCACCTTCCGCGAAGTCTCGTGCAAAAGCTTGCCTCCATCGGTCAGACGGCAGGTAAGCGTGTATAAATAAGGATGCTCCGGATTCCATTTCTCCGGATTCTCAATATCAAAGGACACTTCCTTGCCCACGACCTTCCCCGCTTCGATAACCCCTACCGGATAGTGGTCTTGCGCCAAGCGAACCGTTTTTCCTTGGGCATCCCGCAGATGGAAAGATAAGCTTAACTCATTCCCAGAGGATACCGAAGCCTCATTCGCCAATTCGGTCTCTACCTTCAATACCGCTTTCGTATAAGTAGAGTCGAAAGCCGTAGAAACATGGAACATGGATATATTTCGCTCTGGCAAAGCGAACAAATACAGGTCACGGGTTATTCCTCCCAATGGATGAACCGCATAACGGGAGCCACTGGCCAAAGAATCCGCAACTGTCTCACAGACCACCGCCACATCAATCCGGTTCTCTTGCCCGAATCGAATCAACCCGGTCACGTCCGTCTCAAATGCAGTAAAACCACCTATATGATAAGCAGCTTCCTTTCCATTAATATATAAGCGGCTCTCACTATAGATAGCATTACATCTAAGCTTGATTCTCTTGTCCTTCCATGCGGCCGGCACGGAAAAAGTCCGGCTATATCCCGCCGTCGCTCCCTTTTCTACCTCAAAGCCTTGCATGACCCATTCTCCGGGTACCTCTATCGGTTTCCAGGCATTGCCAAATGCGCCCCGCAGCCAAAAACGCTCGCCCGGCGACGTGTTAAATAACCACGTACCAGCCAGCCCGACCCGTTCTTTCTCAATACTCGAGGACAACGGGGATAAGCGAGGTACGACTGTCTCTGCCAAGGATAAAAAACGGATGGCAATGAAGAAGACTAAAATACTTAATGATCTCATGGTTTGTTTATTGTTAATTCTTTATGCAAAGATCTTAAAATTAGCATGAAGAACAGAGGATCCGCTTGCGAGAATATTAGCATATACGGAAAAGCCAGGAAAAGTTGTTGCACAAAACGGAACCTAATCATTCTCCGTAATCGATTTAACGTCTGTTCAATATAAGTATTCCTCTTGTTTCATACTTTGTCTGAAAAAATTTATACCTTTGATATTCTAAATGAAATAGGATCAGTAAAGTCTAAACTAAAATAAAAGAATGGAATACGCAATTAAAGAAATAGCAAGAGTTATCGGTGCTAAAACAAACCAATTGCTTGACGATACGGTCAGTTTATTGTTGACTGACAGCCGTCGTCTCTCCTTCCCGGAAAAAAGCCTCTTCTTCGCCTTGAAAACCAAGACGAACGACGGACATAGATATATACAGGAACTCTATAAACTTCGTGTTCGCAACTTCGTGGTAAGCGATATGCTACCGGAGTTCGAGAGCATGAAGGATGCGAACTTCCTGATCGTAAAAGATACGTTACGAGCTTTACAAAAGCTGGCGACTCACCACAGGAAGCAATTCAACATCCCCGTGATCGGCATCACCGGTAGCAACGGAAAGACGATCGTAAAGGAATTCCTCTATCAACTGCTGCATAACGAGTTCAACATCGTACGTTCGCCCCGGAGCTACAACTCCCAGTTGGGGGTTCCTCTCTCGGTATGGCAGATGAGCGAGAAAAATACACTGGGCATCTTCGAGGCCGGTATCTCACAACCGGACGAGATGGAACGCCTGCAACCCATTATCGCCCCCACGATCGGTATCATCACGAATATCGGGGAGGCTCATCAAGAGAATTTCCTCTCCTCCAATCAGAAATGTATGGAGAAGCTGACGCTTTTCAATGATTGCGAAGCCATTATTTATGATGGGGATGATTTATTTATCGCCAATTGTATCGAATCGGCTTGCCTTTCCCATAAAGCGATCGCGTGGAGCCGTACGGACTCCGAGGCTCCTTTGTTTATCGAGTCTATCGATAAGAAAGAGTTTGAGACGATCATTCACTGTACTTTACTGGGCTTCAACCGGGTCGTTACCATTCCGTTCACGGACGACGCTTCTATCGAGAACGTGATCCATTGTATGGCGGTTATGCTTTACCTAAAACCCACCAGCGTAAACGACGTAACGAAATTCTTGCATCTTGAGCCGGTGGCTATGCGATTGGACGTAAAGCAAGGTATCAACAATTGCCTGTTGATAAATGATACCTATAACTCGGATATCAACTCCTTGGATATCGCGCTCGATTTCCAACAAAGCCGCCGGGTAGGCAAGCAATTAAAGAGCACTTTAATCCTCTCCGATATCCTTCAATCGGGCACCTTGCCGAAATCTCTATATAAGAAGGTCGCCGATTTGGTTCGCCGTAAGAAGATAGATCGTATCATCGGTATCGGCCGCGACTTAAAGGAATATGCTTCCGTCTTCGAGATCGAGAAGGAGTTTTACACGACCACCGAGGAATTTATCAAGTCTCCTTCCTTCAAGAAATTCAAGGATGAGTTGATCTTGATTAAAGGTTCCCGCCATTTCCATTTCGAGCAGATCTCCGAGTTGTTGGAGAAAAAAGTGCATGAGACGATCCTAGAGGTAAATCTGGATGCGATCGTACATAACTTCAATCAGTATCGTTCCAAGCTAAAGCCGGAAACTAAGATGGTTTGTATGGTAAAAGCTTTTGGTTATGGAGCCGGCTCTTACGAGTTGGCGAAGACCCTTCAAGAACATCGTTGCGACTATCTGGCCGTGGCGGTAGCCGACGAGGGAGCCGAATTGCGTAAAGAAGGCATCTCGATCCCCATTATCGTCATGAATCCGGAATTCAGTAGTTTCAATGTCTTGTTCGAGAACCATCTGGAACCGGAAGTCTATAGCTTCCGCCTATTGGATGCCATGATCCGGGAGACCGAGCGCAGAGGCATCACCTCTTACCCTATCCATATCAAGATCGATACCGGCATGCATCGCCTAGGGTTTCAACCGGAGGATGTCCCGGCGATCTGTGAACGCTTGAGAGCGCAATCCGGGGTTATCGCCCGTTCGGTCTTCTCTCATTTAGCCGGAAGCGACTCGTACGTCTTCGATGATTTTACCCATCAACAATTGGATAAATTCACCAAAGCCGCAGGGGAATTAGAAAACGGGTTAGAGTATAAGGTAATCAAACATATCCTAAACTCCGCAGGAATCGAGCGTTTCGCCGCTTATCAAATGGATATGGTACGTTTAGGTATCGGTTTATACGGGGTAAGCGCATCCGGACAAAAAGGCTTACGGAACGTCAGCACCTTGAAGACGACGATCCTGCAAATACAAAACGTACCCGCAGGGGATTCGATCGGTTATAGCCGTATGAGTTATGTGAAACGTGATTCCCGGATCGCTATCATCCCGATCGGATACGCCGACGGATTGGATCGCCACTTCAGCAACGGAGGCGGGGAGGTCTTGATCAATGGACAACGCTGCCCGATTATCGGCAACATCTGCATGGACGCTTGCATGATCGACGTCACCGACATCCATGCGCAAGAAGGCGACGCCGTAATTATTTTCGGCGACGAACTACCGGTGAGCGAACTTTCGGATAAACTGAAAACAATCCCTTATGAGATATTAACCTCTATCTCGCCTCGGGTAAAGAGGGTTTATTTCCGGGAATAAGAAGTAACTGCCAACAAAGAATGGCTCTACCTTGTTTTAATATCAAGGCACATATTCAAATGTCAGGCTATGATATTCATTTGCGTATGTTGCACATTTTGTGTATGTTTGTGCCGTAATTAATAAACAAGAGGTATGAGTCATAATTTATTGAAAGGCAAGAGAGGCATTATCTTCGGTGCGCTAAACGATATGTCTATCGCCTGGAAAGTGGCAGAAAGAGCCGTAGAGGAAGGTGCGACTATCACGTTAAGCAATACGCCTATCGCTGTTCGTATGGGTCAGGTAGATGCTTTGGCGGAGAAGTTGAACGCGCAGGTAATCCCGGCGGACGCAACCAGCGTAGAGGATCTGGAGACCGTATTCGCGAAGTCAGTGGAAATATTAGGTGGTAAAATAGATTTCGTTTTACATTCTATCGGTATGAGCCCGAACGTACGCAAGAAACGTACGTACGATGATCTAGACTATGGAATGCTGGAAAAGACGTTGGATATCTCCGCTATCTCTTTCCACAAGATGCTACAGGTAGCCAAGAAACAAGACGCTATCGCCGAGAATGGTTCCGTCGTGGCATTAAGTTATGTGGCCGCCCAGCGCACGTTCTTCGGATACAACGATATGGCGGACGCTAAGAGCCTGCTGGAATCTATCGCCCGTAGTTTCGGTTACATCTATGGCCGTGAGAAAGGCGTACGTGTGAACACGATCTCCCAATCCCCGACAATGACAACCGCAGGTAGTGGCGTGAAGGGAATGGAACACTTGATGGACTTTTCTAACAAAATGAGTCCACTGGGTAACGCCAACGCTGACGAATGCGCGGACTATTGCGTAATGATGTTCTCCGACTTTACCCGCAAGGTAACGATGCAGAACCTATACCACGACGGTGGTTTCTCAAGCATGGGTATGAGCCTCCGGGCCATGAACCAATACAGTAAGGGATTAGAGGAATATACAGACGAGAACGGACACGTCATTTACGGCTAATATGTTAGTAAAAATATATCCGGAGAATCCGAATCAAAAAGAAATAGACAAGGTCGTCAAAGTCCTGCAGGACGGCGGCCTTGTCGTTTATCCTACCGACACGGTTTACGCGATCGGTTGTGATGCGTTAAACGTGCGTGCGGTAGAGAAAATATGTCAGATGAAAGGGGTTAATCCACAGAAAAGCAACCTGTCTATCATCTGCTACGACCTGTCTAATCTTAGTGAATACGCCAAGGTAAGCAACGCCGCTTTCAAACTGATGAAGAAACATCTACCCGGTCCTTTCACCTTTATCTTACCCACCAGCAGCGAGCTTCCAAAGATTTACAAGAACCGGAAAGAAGTCGGAATCCGTGTACCGGACAATAACATTACCCGTACATTGGTACAATCCTTGGGAAATCCAATCCTAACCATGTCCATCCGTGACGAGGATGAGGTGATCGAATATACGACAGATCCGGAATTGATACACGAGAAATACGAGCATCAAGTGGATATCGTAATCGATGGCGGTTTCGGAGGATTGGAAGCCTCTACGGTTATAGATTGCACGACGGATAATTTCGAGATCGTACGTCAAGGCAAAGGAGAATTGTAGCTATCCACCACGATTTGTATTCGCTCCTCCGGCAGATTAGCAGGGAACTCCAAGCTTATTTCTTGTTGGTCACCCGGCATTAGCGTAATATAGTTATCCGAATAATGTACCGGTAGGATTCGTTTGCCTGTCTCCCTATCAAAAACCTTGATACGGTTGAAGAACGAGATCTGCGAATCTGCGCTCAGACGGACTGTACCTACGAAATTCGAGCCTTCCTTCTTGATCTCGGTCTTGATATCCGGTCTTGACTTCGGAAGTTGAGATAAGCTGGTGTAGTCTTTCGGCTCGGTTGTCAGCCAATAAATATTGGGAACGTCCGCATTCAAAGCCAGCCGTAAGAAATAAGCGCCTTGGATCCCTTCCGGAACGGGGATATCCAATAATTCCTGTACCGTATTCGCCTTGGAGCTCGCTCTCGTCTCTTTCTCCCAAAGCAGTTTGCCTTCCAGATTATAAATACGGGCTATAATCGATAAATCCGTATAATCTTTCAGGGTCGTATTCAACAATCCCGCCTTACGGGTTACCGGGTTATAATAGGCATGTAAAGGTTCACAGCCTTTCCGGGTTCCGTACAAGGAAGCATTTACATCGAGAGACCAATCATACATTTGCCCCCGCAAGGATGTCCATGGATTCTGGGTTTTCCAGATCAAGATACCCGTATACCAATCCCACATATGAGAGGCCCAGCCTTCCATAAAACTACGATATTGGTCATAGTTCACGACTTGGGCATACTTACAATAGGTCTCAATATCCTTCACCTCCCCATATCGCTCCAGATGATCGCCATAGCCCAGATCCTTATGATACCGCCACGTATAATTACGAGTAAAACCTTTCCTTGGGAAACCGGCCAAATCCTGTTCCGTCATCATCTCCCGCATACTCTCGACCTCCGGGGAACCAACCGATCCGGCTTCCGGATTAAACGGATGCGAACGGAAGCTAAAGAACCATTCCGGCTCTTGTATACCGTAAGGACCATCCCCATTATCCCCCAAATAATTCCGGGTAAACAACGTATCTGTAGAGAAACTCACGAAAAGACGCTCCGGATCTAACCGGGGGAAAACCTCCTTTCTCAAACATTGATCGATATCTTTAGCTAAAGGCCATTCATTCGCCCCACACCAGAAACAAAGACTCGGATGGTTACGGATCATTTTCACTTGATCTTCCACGGAGGCGATAAATAAATCGTGATTATCAGGATATTCCCAACGACGCTCTCGGGAATCCATCTTGGTCGGGTCCTCCCAAGCGCCATTGCAATCACCACTGCCCCACAGATCTTGAAAGACTAAGATACCGAACTCATCACAGGCGTTATAGAATTCCGGCCGTTCCACCAACGCACCTCCCCATACACGGATCATACGCAGATTCATTTCCGCATGGAAACGTACCTCATCCCGATAACGTTCCGGAGAAAGACGAAGCAGCCAATCGGAATTAATATAGTTACCACCCGTGACGTATATTTTCTGTCCGTTCACGAAGAAACGGCGTCCCCCGTTATCCGGGCATTTATCGGAAGTAATCTCTCGGATACCGTAACGCAACCGTTCACGGTCACTCACTTGATTCCCGATCTCAAAAGAGAGGTTCATATCATATAAAGGCTGCTCACCGATACCGTTAGGCCACCATAAACGAGGATTCTTTACCGCTAAAGGATTCAAGGATACCGTTTTCTTCTCGAATGGCGATAAAGTAACCGGCTGGGTTAAGCGGGTTCCGTTCGTCTCACAAACCAATAGCCCCTTTAAGGAAGTGCTCCCGGTATTCTCTAGCTCGACAGAGGTATTCACAAAAGCCTCCCTTTGAGTTTTCGTTTCCGGATCACGTACGCCGGGTACCTTGGTCACGACATAAGGAGAAGAGAGGCATACCGGCCCGGTTGTCGTAATAGAGACCTCATCCCAAATACCCGTATTCCGGTCACGTACCGGTTGTATCCAGTCCCAACCCGGCGTATATTGCATCGTATTATTCCGGGCGATCTGCCCATCACCACCTTGTCCGCCATTCGGATTTCCGGCATGTGTAGGTGGATAAACCAATACCGCTAATACATTGGGGGCATCCGTACGAAGATAAGGGGTTATATTAAAAGTCTTCCTCAAGAACATGCCCTCATGGGTATTTCGATTGATCCGCTTACCATTTAAAAAGATTTCCGCCTTATAATTAATGCCCCGGAAATTTAACCAGACATTACGTCCCTCTGGTAAATTATTGATAGTAAACTGACGAGTAAACCAATAAGTATAGAAATCATTGCCGACCTCATGTATATCGGGTATCAGATTGTTATTCAAGCCGAACTCGGGAGCCGGATACATATGGTTCTCCAAAAGTGTAGTCAATACCGTGCCCGGCACACGGGCTGGTAACCATCCTGTTTTATCCAAAGGCGCCGCACTCAACCGGTTCCCATCCATTTTCACTTCATTCGCTTTCCGGGCATACCAATCTGAGTGAATCAAGGTTTTCTCTCCCGGCTCCGGGATCGCCAACAAGGCTTGCTCCTCTGCTGATAAGGGCTTTAACCAGCAAGCCAGACAAAGCCAACAAAATAAATAAATACATCTGTTCATCATATAATCTTAGATTTATCCTTCTAAAGTACTACAAAATTCAGAAGGGCCTCTTCGCAAACTCGAAGAAGCCCTTTCATTACATATTATTTAACAATAAAACCTATTAATGCCGATTAGAAATTACCTGCACCAGCTTTATCCCACCATACATGAGTACCACCTTTATCACCGGAGATCGAACCCGTATTCTCTTGGTTCAGCAGCTCGATACCTTTTTGATATTCCACGGTATTCGTATTATCCTCATTATCGGAATACAATAAACGACGAACCTGTTCATTCGTATCAATATCCCCATTACTCTTATTCACGCGGTTCGGGAATAATTTCGGATAACCTGTACGACGAAATTCCGCCCAAGCCTCGCAAGACAACGGGAAGTTCGCAATCCATTTCTGTGTAATGATACGTTGTAATTTCTTCTCATTAGTTGCGCTCTCATCCCACTTAACCGTAATATCATTCTGAGCCTTGATGCTGTTTTGACCATTAACCGGGTCGACGAAGTCCTTTTGTGTTGTCGTGCCACTGATATAAGCATCGATCTCTGTTTCTGAAATTGAGCTTACTCCGGCCAGACTTCCCTTATAAGCCAACTGATTCTTAATAGAAACACGGATACCTTGTTCATACAGTTCCTTCGCCGTACCTCCCATGTTACTCCAACCACGCAACGCACCTTCCGCACGCAAGAAATAACCTTCGGCTGCCATCATTACCGGTAAAGCTGTTGTATAAGAACAAACGATCTTCGAGAAGTTACCCCATTGATTCGGTTTAGCAGGCAAGTCACAGCCGCCGCGAATACCTAAATATTGAGTACCGGAATCGATCGTCTTCCCATCCTCACATTCAACATCAGCTTGGTTCTTCGTCATATACAGCGGTAAGCGAGGATCTTGGAATCCTTCCAGTATCGTGGTTAAGTTAGCGTTCATGCCACTATCTCCCCATTCGAACATACGAGTTTGCTCATTACTCAAACTCTTATTGATCAATACATCCTGCTTTAAGATAGCGCCCTTGGCAGCCTCTTCAGCTTTTTGTTTAGCTAAAGTCGGGTCGGCCTTCACGATACGCAAGGCTGCACGTAGCTTTAATTGATTGGCTACTTGAATCCACATATCCAAATCGCCATTACACCAATAGTCGAATGACTGTCTCTCCTCCAATGTGGATTTCGGACTCTGGAAATCTTGAAGCGCTTTATCTAACAATTCGAAAATGGAGTTATAAATGCTCTGCTGTGTATCATAAGAGAACGAAGCACCATTTGTCGGATCTTCGATGCAAGACGTATAAGCTACCGGGCCGTAAACATCCGTCAACATCTGGACCGCATAAGCCTGAACAACACGCATCATTCCCGCATAGTCTGTCAATCCTTGTTCGTCACAAGAGGCGATCAAACGACGTGTATTATTGAATATGTGCAAATAAACATTCTCGTACATACCTCCACAAAAACTACGATTCAACGCATAATCCACGTTACCGGAACCATTGAAATTATGTGGTGTCATGAAATAACCACTAAACAAGTCTACGTTCAAACTAAAGCAGTACTGGAACAAGTTCTGTTGCGGAGCATATACATAAGACAGCGGTTCTTTAAACTGCGCAGAGAAAGGAAGAGTGTTCGGGTCTACCTCATACTGATCGGTATTCAATGTCTCAAAATCGTCTGTACAGCTCACGGTTGTTAATCCTGTGCTAAAAGCTAAAGCTGATACAGCCGCATATTTTAGAATTCTATTTAGTTTCATAAGTAATACCTGTAAGATTTAGAAATTAAGTTTTAAGTTCAAACCAAAGCTACGGGTTGTCGGCAACGCAAACATATCGATACCCTGCCAGCCATTACCCGTTCCAGCAGCTACATCCGGATCCATCGGAGCATCCTTATAGAAGAAGAACAAGTTACGTCCAATGATAGAAGCGGTCAAGTTTTTACCTGCGCCAAACAAGTTGCGGAAGGTATAACCAAATGATAACTCACGCAAACGAACATTAGTTGCGTCATATACGTACTGGGAAGTCAAGATATTAGAGTTGTAGCTTGTACCACCGGTAGTTGAATAATACAATTGCGGATCAAATTGTACTCCATCGACCTCTACAAAACCTGCGTCACGAGCCAAACCAGAACGTTCGGAAACGCCCCAACCATCCATGGTAGCCTCAGTCATCGACAAGACCTTACCGCCAACCTTCGCATCGATTAAGAATGACAACGTGAAATCTTTATAGTGGAAGGTATTTGTCCAACCCATGTTCACTTTCGCATTCATATCGCCCGCATAAACAAGATCTTTATTATCGGATCCAGCTAATACAGGGGCACCGGTATCAGAGACAATAGGCTTTCCGTTATCATCACGTTGTAAGTCGCGAACATAAAGGTCTCCGAAATGCCCACCTTCTTTCAAGAGCACTTTGGCACCTGTACAATAACTTGTCAGGTTCCACTCGGAAAGCTCGTCGGCCAACTCTATAATCTTGTTATTATTGTAAGAGAAGTTAAAGTTCGTGCTCCAGCTGAAATTATCTGTAAATTGATTATACCAACCTAGACTAACCTCGAAACCTTGGTTTTGTACATTACCAGCATTAATATAACGGCTCTTCAAACCTGTTTCCCATGGAGCGGAGATGTCAAAATATTGATTCTTGGTATTTGTCTTATAATAGGTCAAATTTACGTTGAAACGATTCTGGAAGAATGTACCATCAAAGCCGACTTCCAACGAATTTGTCTTTTCTGGTTTCAACGTACGGAAAGATGATTTTTCCGGCGGATTCAACGCTCCTTGATCTCCTAATGTATAACGCTCGTTGGTCACACCGATAGGCACATCGTTACCTACAATAGAATAAGAAGCACGTAACTTGAATAAATCCACGTTCTTGCCGAAATCAATAAATCTATCCAACAAAACACTTGCTCCAACAGACGGATAGAAGAATGAAACACCATCTGTAAACGCCAATGTTGAGGACCAGTCGTTACGGGCACTAACATCGATAAACAGACCTTCCTTATAACCAAATTGGGCAGTAGCAAACACTGAATTCAAACGTTTCTCAGCTAAAGTCTTTGTAGTCTGTAATTTATAATAGTTAGCCGGAGAGAAGATATTAGGATAGTAAGCACCACTTGTAATCACGCCCGCATCGTTAACAGAGAACTGAGAATCACCCCAACCGATCAATTCTAAAGAAGAACTTTTTGTCTTTTGGTAGCTTCCACCTGCAGTTACAGACAAAGAATAAGTATCCTCCCAAGTCTTATTATATTGGGCCAACAAGTCACCATAAGTCTGCTCGCTATTCACGCGTGTGTCTTTCATCGTACCCAGCAAGTTACGGCCTGCCGTACTAGACGCATATTCATTCAAGTTCCATGTCTCATCACCACGTTCATAGCGCAGGCGACCTGTAACGGAAAGACCTTCCATTATGTCATACTTGACACTACCGCCAAACTCATAGCGATTACGATAAGAAACCGGTTTTTGGCGATTCAACATCCAGTATGGATTGGAGAACTGCTCTTGAGCGGTATTTGTCCAATTGTGTACATTTATATTTCTTGTCCCATCGTACACCTCATAGTTACTCTTATAATAATCCCAGTCCTCTCCTCTTGGAAACAAGTAAGCGCCCAAAGTAGGATTACCTACATAACCGGCAGTCGGCTGGTTCTCGATATGCTGATTATTATAACGAGCAGACACGTCTACATGAAGTTTTGTCCATAGGTTAAAGCCAACCTTCGCTAGCAAGTTATGGCTCATATATGTATTCTCCGGAACGATACCATTAGAAGATACATTCGCATAAGAAAAATAAGATGAGATATTATCATTACCACCAGCCAACGAGATAGAGTTGTTGGTCGTATAGCCAAGATTATAATAATCCTTCGCATAGTTTGGAGAAGAAGAAGCAAGCTTATCGCCCCAGCTAAACGTTCCTTGGTTACTTACGCCATAAGAATTCTGGAACTTCGGTAACACCATCGGAGTCTCAACCGTCGTATTGCTAGATACATTTATAGCGACTTTTCCAGACTGCGATGACTTAGTCGTAACCATAATGGCACCGTTGGCAGCGACCGCACCATACAAAGCAGCGGCGGAAGCACCTTTCAACAAGGTAATCTGAGCGATATCGTCCGGGTTGATAGTAGACATGGCATCACCACCATCACGACCACCACCATAAGATCCATCAATCTGTGAATCCGAGACATTCATCATCATAGGAACACCATCCACAACGATCAACGGCTGATTATTACCACTAATAGATTTATTACCACGGAACAAGATCTTGGAAGAACCACCCGCACCCGTAGAGTTCGGGGTAATCTGCAAACCAGCGCTCTTTCCTTGTAAAGAGTTGATCATATTCACATTCTTAATCTCGTTCAAGTCCTTACCGCCTACCGTTTGTGCGGAATAAGTCAAAGTCTTTGATTCACGTTTGATACCCATCGCCGTTACGACAACCTCATCCAAAGCCTCTGCGTCTGAAACCATCGTAACATCGATTTTCGTACGGCCATTTACAGGCTCCTCAATCGTTTTCATACTTAAATAAGAGAATACCAAAATAGAGTTTGCGTCAGCCTCCAAGGTATATTTTCCATCAAAGTCAGTAATGGTACCGGTTGTCGTACCTTTTACTAACACGTTCACTCCTGTTAGTGGCTCATTTAGATCCTTGTCAATGACGACACCACTAATCGTTAGTTTCTGTGCATATCCTGTAACACACAGAAAAAACGCCAATAATAAGATAAATGACTTTCTCATGAAAAATCGTTTTTGATTTAAGTGATTCTACATTTGTGCTTTTTTAATTTTCATACTCTTTTTAGAGAGATCGGGCTCTCTTTTCTTTCTTTTTTAGTGCATAGGCATTTACTCTTTTTTGTTTAAAGTTATTATTATGTTCATACAGAAATCTCTTTCTATTTAAAATCAAACGGTTCTATTTTAAATAATAATAACAACGTAGTATCATTAGAACTAAGTCGTTTTTCATGTTTTGACAGACAAATATATATATAATAACTATACATACAAGTTAAAACGTAACAAAAATCAGTATGTTCCTCACTTTTTCAGGTGTTTGCGATAACACATAGTCAAATTTTCATCATCCCTCAATAAATTAAATATGTTAATTTGATTTAGTTCTAATGAAACTAACAACAAATTTCAATTAACATAATTTTTCTTCATTATCATCTTCCTCCTATAACATCCAATCACTATCTGACTATCATCTTGGAATAAAATTACAGCTCTATTTACAAGCTTCGAAAACAACTCAGTCAGGAAATTAACCATTAACTCTAATTTCTTCCACAAATATTCAATGATTTGCACAGATTATCTCTACATTTGCGATATATATATTAATGTATTGACTATGAACTGGACCCAGCTATTATCCGGCAAGCGTTTCGGGATGGAAGAGTATCACGAGCGGAAACATGAGAGAACTGATTTCCAACGTGACTATGACCGTTTGATTTTCTCATCCCCTTTTCGAAGACTACAAAACAAGACACAGGTGTTCCCCCTTCCGGGAAGTATCTTTGTACATAACCGACTTACACATAGTCTGGAAGTATCATGCGTAGGACGTTCATTGGGTAATAACGTAGCGAAAGGACTTATGCAAAAATATCCGGACGGCAGTATCAACTTCCCAGAGATAGGTTCCATCGTATCAGCCGCTTGCCTTGCCCATGATATGGGAAACCCTCCATTCGGGCATTCCGGAGAGAGAGCGATCTCCGCTTACTTCTCCGAAGGGAATGGGCGAAAACTAGAAGAGAAAGTACGGAAGGAACGGGGACGCTGGGAAGACTTCGTCCATTTTGAAGGTAACGCAAACGCCATGCGGTTGCTGACCCATCAGTTCATTGGACGCAGAAAAGGGGGATTTGCCTTAACATATAGCACATTAGCCTCTATCATCAAATATCCTTACGCATCCATCTATTCAGGAAAGAAAGGGAAATTCGGCTTTTTCCAATCGGAGGAGAGAAGTTATCTGCAAATCGCCCAAGAGCTGGGGATCGGGCATAACCCGGAAGCCCCGGACAAATTTCTTCGTTACCCGTTAGTTTACTTAGTAGAGGCGGCAGACGATATCTGCTATCAAATTATGGATATAGAAGATGCTTGCAAACTACATATCCTGACCACCGAAGAGGCCGTACAACTATTATTGGGATTTTTCGAAGGAGAGCGGTTGGAGCATATCCACAAGGTCATGCATATGGTAGACGATACCAATGAGCAAATCGCCTATCTGCGTTCTTGTATTATCGGGCTATTAGTAGATGAATGTTCCCGTGTCTTTTTAGAGAACGAGGAAAGCATCCTCAATGGTACCTACAGCACTCCGTTAATCAGTAACATATGCGATCAAGCCAAACAGGCTTACGCTAATTGCTCGGCTACAGCATACAAGAAAATATATAAGGCAAAAGAAGTGCTCGACATTGAATTAGCCGGTTATCATATTTTCAGCCATCTGATCGACAGCTTGACCGAGGCCGTGATGAACCAAGAGCATGCTTACAGCAAGCTGCTCTTACAACGGATACCGGAGCAATACGACACAAACGCTCCTACTACATATGGCAAGATACAATGCGTACTCGATTATATCTCCGGCATGACCGATGTATATGCGCTCGATCTATACCGGAAAATCACAGGTATGAGCCTGCCGGCCGTTTGATGTTGTAATAAAGTGTTAGAATTCTTCCCGGTACTTGCTTTCCATGCGATCATCCAAGATACTTAGATAGCTTTTATAGCGGGACTCGCTGATTAGCCCATCGTTAACGGCTTGAATGACGGCGCAGCCCGGTTCATGACGGTGCGTGCAGTTATTGAAACGGCATTCTTCCGAGTATTTAAACAACTCCCGGAAATAATGGGAGATCTCAGCGTCCGCCATCTCGATCGTTCCAAATCCTTTGATACCCGGAGTATCGATCAAATAGCCTCCCCCGGGAAGAGAAATCATCTCGGAAAAGGTGGTCGTATGCATTCCTTTGTTATGATATTCGGAGATATCACCGGTACGGAGATTCACCCCCGGCACCAGTTTATTGATAATCGTGGATTTTCCGACACCCGAATGGCCGGACAAAAGCGTAATCTTATCTTTTAGATCCGCTTTCAAGGCATCCAAACCTTCCTCGGTCCGGGCACATAGCGTCGAACAGGGATAGCCAATCGAGGTATACAACTCGATTAAACACTCCAACGCCCTTTGATCCTCATTATTATAACGATCAATCTTATTGAAAACTAATTTAACGGGGACACGATAAGCCTCGGCTGTCGCCAAGAAGCGATCGATAAATATCGTTGTTGTTATAGGATAATTCACTGTAACGATCAGCATCGCCTGATCCAAGTTCGCGGCGATAATATGCGATTGCTTCGATAAGTTAGAGGCACGACGGATGATATAATTCTTACGCTCCTCGATCTCTGTAATAAAAGCGGTTCCTTCTTTATTAATATCGATTACGACACGGTCTCCTACCGCAACCGGATTGGTACTCTTTATGTCTTTCAGACGAAAGTTACCCTTGATCTTACTCTCTATATCTCGCCCGTCTTCCGTACGGACCGTATACCAACTACCTGTGTTTTTTATTACCAGTCCCCTCATGAGAATTGAAAATTGAGAATTGAAAATTGAGAATTGGAATAAGGACTCAATGGGGTTCCTTAATTCTCAATTCTCAAGTTTCAACTTTCAATTATTTAAACGGTCATTACTTCTTTTTCTTTAGCGGCGTAAAGCTCATCGATCTTTTTGATAAACTTATCATGGATTTTCTGAACCTCTGCCTCGGCGTCTTTCTCTACGTCCTCGGGAACCCCATCAGACTTGATGCTTTTCTTCAAAGCCTCAATAGCGTCACGACGAGCGTTACGAACGCTGATCTTCGCATTCTCCGCCTCCTGCTTACATTGTTTCACCAATTGACGGCGACGCTCCTCAGTCAACGGAGGAATACCTAAGCGGATCACCTCACCGTTATTCTCCGGCGTGATACCTAACTCAGAATCCAGAATACCTTTCTCAATATCGCGGATGATCTTCTTCTCCCACGGAGTGATCATGATAGTCCGTGCGTCCGGAACCGTCACCGTAGCCACGTTAGTAAGAGGAACAGGCGCCCCATAATACATTACCTTCACACAATCGAGGATTTTCGGATTAGCCTTACCAGCCCGAATGTGAGACAATTGCTCGTCCAGATACTCAATGGCGAACGTCATCTTCTCTTCCCCTGCTTTGATCAATTGTTTCGTATCTATCATAAATATACGTTTTTTGTTTGCGAATCTTTTAATTAACAAAAGTAATAAAGATTTCTAACTCCGCAAGCATATAATTAAAATACTACCGAAGAAAAGATTCACAAGACTCCATAAATAGATCCGCACATACGGATCTATTCTCAATTCGCCACTGCCGAATGATCGTTCGGCGGTGGCGAATATATATTCAGTGGCAACGAACGATCATTCGGCGGCGGCGAACGAAGAAATCATATAGATCCGACAAAAAATATATCCGTATCTATTATCGTTTACTTAACTTGGGCGTAAAGAATAGTAAGTAGGCTACGCCCACGCACAACACCAGTATTGCCCCTGCCTGAGAAGCCAACATATCGGATGCCACTCCCATAAAGATCGGGAAGATCGTGCCGCCAAACAGTCCCATAATCATCAAGCCGGACACCTCATTCTGCTTATTCGGCATAGAAAGCAGGGCTTGGGCGAAAATAATAGAGAAGACGTTCGAGTTTCCAAAGCCGATCAAGGCGATACAAGCATAGATGATCTCTTTCGAATGGAAGAACAGCAGACCGATCATCGCCAATAACATCAAGAAAACACTAAAGGCAAAGAATCCTTTCGGAGAGACTTTTCGCAAGATAAAAGCCCCGGAGAAGCATCCCGCCGTACGGAAGATGAAATAGAGGCTCGTGGCGAAGCCTGCGTCGGCCAACGTCATGCCTAGACGTTCCATCAAGATCTTCGGGGCGGTCGTATTCGTCCCTACATCGATCCCCACATGGCACATGATACCGATAAAGCAAAGCAGGATAAAAGGCTTGCCCAGCAAAGCCAGACATTCGCCAAAGGTGGAGGGCCGCCCCTCCTCTTTGGTCTCATGGATAGTGGTAGCTCCCAATAGCAGGATAGCGATCACGGCGATCACCATATAGACCGGAAACAAGACACGCCAACCGAGTCCCATCGACGGTATCGCTTGGGTAGCGCCCCACATAGCAATATAAGGCGCCAAGAAGGAGGCGATCGCCTTCACGAACTGACCGAATGTCAAAGAACTAGCTAGTTTATCCCCGCTTACGATATTCGATAATAACGGGTTCAAGGAAGTCTGCATCAAAGCGTTGCCGATACCCAACAGGGAGAAGGATATCAACATGACCATATACGCGTCGTCGAAGATCGGGATCACCAGTGAAAGAAACGTTACGATCAAGCTCAATAACACGGTCTTTTTCCGCCCGATACGGTTCATCAACATCCCCGTCGGGACGGAGAAGATCAAGAACCAGAAAAACACGAGCGACGGGAAGATATTCGCCTCCGAATCACTCAAGCCTAAATCCGCTTTCAGGTAATTAGAGGCGATTCCCACTAAGTCCACGAATCCCATGGCGAAGAACGCCAACATCACGGGAATCAATTTCAAGGATGAAGTCTTCTCGCTCATGGCTTATAAATCTTTAGGGTAAGCAGGCCATGCGCCACTCTGCGTACAAACATAAGCGGCTACTTTCACCGCTTTCTCATGTGCCTCACGTAAAGGTTTTCCGGTTAAGATCGATGAAATAAACGCCCCGGAGAAAGAATCGCCGGCGCCTACCGTATCTACCACCTGTACCTTCGGGGTAGGAATCGTAGAGACCTCCTCCTCGGAAAAGATCATGCTATATTCCGCGCCAGCGGTAAGAACTAAATAACGAAGATCATATTTCTTCATAAGCCCAAGGCAGACCTCCTCGGTCGTACCTTCCAGACCAAACATCGGGCGAAGCATTTCCAATTCCTCATCATTGATCTTGAATACGTTCGCCAATTCGAGCAACGATTCGATCAATTCCTTCGAATAGAAATGCTGACGGATATTGATATCGAAAAAGCGCAAGGCATGACTAGGCATATAAGAAAGCAAGGTACGAAGCGTCTCACGAGATTCCGCGGCACGTTGCGCCAATGTTCCGAAGCATACGGCGTCCGCACGTTTCATCAGGTCGATAGACGCTTGGGTAAGAGGGATATGATCCCATGCCACACCTTCGATGATCGTATAGGAAGGGATGCCGTTCTTTAGCTCTACCATCACGCTTCCGGTCGGATATTCCACCGTACTGATATAATTACTATCGATACCGTTCTTATCCAATTCCTGAATAATCTCGGTTCCGAACACGTCGTTGCCCACGGCACTGATCGCATAACCTTCCGCTCCTAATTGGGTAGCGTGATACACAAAATTAATCGGCGCTCCACCGGCTTTCTTCACTTCCGGGAAAACATCCCACAATAATTCACCAATGCCTACTACTACAGGTTTACTCTTTTCCATGATATATTTTGTTTTTAATTATTTGAAGGGATAAATGGTTAATGACGTAACCGTGAACGCTCCTCCCTTCGCATTGAAACTAATGCGATTATACGGCTCTTCCGGGAAGACTAGGTTGGTCATGACAAACTCTCCATTCCCGTCGAAGGCCTCTATGCTACAATTGTCTACCAACAAGCGTAAGGTATATTCCTTAGCGGCGGAGATCGGGGCCGAGGTAGCCGTGGCGAATGTCTTGCTAAAATCCGTAGCCCCGCTGTTACGGCGATCCATCGTGAACGTATTATCCAGAAGATTATAATACATCTCCACTTCCTCGCCTTTCGAGTTAAACAACTGGAAGCTCATGATATCGGCTCCGTTATTCTTAAACTTGATCTCGATCTCATAGGTTCCCGTATGATCGGAAAGTATCGGATTGACCTCATGGGAACGGTCTACCTTGAAGGAACCTTTCTTCTGGGCTTTCCCTCTCAACTTCAACACCTCGGGAGACGGGGTGCTGCTCAAGTACGTCTGCCCGTTTTTCGTATAAAGAGCCAAGTCGCGAGGAACCGAGTTCGCACTCCGGTATTGCGAGGTCGGCACGTTATTCGCATACTCCCAATTGCTCATCCAAGCCAAGGCGATCTTCCGGTCCTCCGGAGCGTTACTCCATGTTACCGTAGCGTAATGATCCTTGCCGTAATCCATCCATTTGGTCAAGGCCGGAGATTCATTCACGAACTGTTTCCCATCGAACGTACCCACGAAATATTGGGTAGCGGAGCCGCCAAACGGACCGCCGGGATTGATATTACAGATCAAGACCCACTTCTTCAATTCCGTACCCTTCACCGGAAGCTCGATCAAGTCCGGGCATTCCCAAACGCCCGCATGCGCTCCTTGTCCTTCCCCGAAACTGCTCTCATACGTCCAGTCCTTCAAATTGGGAGAAGAATAGAGTTGCATCTCCTGCCCTACGGCGAGCACCATGATCCATTTATTGGATTCCTTATGCCAGAAGACTTTCGGGTCACGGAAATCACGTTGCGTAGAAGTAAGAATCGGATTCCGGTCATATTTCTTGAACGTCCGGCCGTTGTCCAAGCTATAGGCCATACTCTGCACTTGCCGGTCGCTGGCCGAGGTATAGAAAGCCACGATAGCGCCAGCGCCAAAACCGGCGGTATTATCCTTATCCACCACACAGCTACCGCTGAAGATCGTACCCAAGGCATCCGGAGCGATCGCCACCGGTTGATGCTCCCAATGAATCAAGTCCTTGCTGATCGCATGCCCCCAGTGCATATTCCCCCACATCGAGCCATACGGATTGTATTGATAGAACAAATGATACTCACCATCCTTGTATACCATGCCGTTCGGATCATTCATCCATCCCCAAGCCGGCGAGAAATGATAGGCCGGACGGAATTTCTCCCGGTTAGACGAATCAAACTGATCGGATAGCTTCATCTCTTTCCAGCAAAGAGCCGATTCCGGGGCAAGCTGGAAGTTGAAGGAGATATGCTTATCCGCATACCCTGATAGATCTACCGGAACGAAATAATCCACCTTATTCACCGCCAAACGAACATTAAAAGTCCGTACCACGTCATTATCGACAATCATATATAACTTGGATTCCGGCGAGGACTCCTCGACCGGAAGCAACAAATACTTGGCTTGCGCATCCACACGGACAATGCTTTGTCCTTCGCCCAGATGCTTTATATCTATAGTACGTTCTGCCGCATATCCGGCCAACGGATCGACAGCACTTAATAAAACGACACCGACAGCCATGCATAAACTCTTAAGAAGTCTCTTTGTTTGTTGTTTCATAAACGAACGGATTAAAGGATAATACAGTTTGATTCTCCGCCAAAATTAATAGGATTCTTCCGGATAGAAAAACACTTATCCCCTAAAGATGAGGAGATATGACATTTGTGATAAAGATCGTACAAATGTTATTGATACTCGGTAGGCGTAACCCCGTAGACCGCCTTGAAACATTTAGAGAAGTAAGCGGGCGAGGAGAAACCGGTTCGGTAAGCGACCTCACTCACCGTATACGCGTTCTGCCTCAACAACTGGGTCGCCTTATTCAAGCGATAGGTACGCAAGAACTCGACGGGTGCGGTTCCGGTAAGCTCCTTGATCTTCCGGTGAAGGTGCCCCCGGGATAATCCCAAGGTCTCGCTTAGTTTCTCCACATTATATTCGGGGTCCGCATAAACCGCCTCGATCTGTTCCGCGAACTTACGCAAGAAGGCATCATCGATACTCTCCACCTTTTCCGGCTCGGACAGAAGGAGCTTATTATCCCGCAGCTTCTCCAACAAACGTTCCCGTAACTTCTGGCGCTCTTGCAATAGGTGGATAATCTTGATCTTCACGTAATCCGTATGGAAAGGCTTCTGTATATAATCGTCCGCCCCGCCGGTTATTCCGAAAATCCGTTGACGCTCATCGGTCAAGGCGGTCAATAAGATCACCGGGATATGGCTAAAGGGAAGTTGCGACTTGATCGTCCGGCAAAGTTCGAAACCATTCATCTCCGGCATCATCACATCGCTTACTACCAATGATATCTCCTCCTCTTCCAATACCCGCAAGGCATCTTTCCCGTTCGCGGCCGTCCGGATCTTGAAATGAAGGCTAAGCTCACGTTCCAAAAAGCCGCGGACCTCATCGTCATCCTCGGTGATCAGTATCGTATAAGGATAGGTCTTGGAAAGCATCTCCTTGGTTTCCGAGTCGTCCAACCGGGAGGCTTCGTAGGCTTGATGGGATACGGACGTTTCCATCAGGTCGCTATCCTCGAAATGCGCCTTTCCTTTCCGTAGGCAAACCGTAAAGGTAGTCCTTTGTCCCGGCTCGCTCTCCACACGGATCTCCCCTCCGTGCATATGTATATATTCCTTTACCAAATGCAATCCGATCCCGGTTCCCATCGACCGATCCTCCGTATAGAAACGGTCAAACAGATGCGGAAGGTTAGCGGGTTGGATACCACTTCCCGTATCGATAACCCGTATAAAGACCCGATCTCCCTCTTCCGTCAGCTCTATTCGCACGCTACCTCCCTCCGGCGTAAACTTAAAAGCGTTCGAGAGAAGATTGAAAAATACCTTCTCCAATAAGTCCGGATCGATCCATAGCGTACATTGTTTTATCGAAGAAGTGAACGTATAGGAGATCGCACGTACCGAGGCCATACTGTCAAAATAAGATTTGATCTCGCCAACGAAAGGAACCAAATCGATTTCCCGTACCGCTAGTTTCTCTTGCTTGCCTTCCACCTTCCGGAAATCCAATATCTGATTGATCACACGCAACAAACGGTTGGCGTTCTTCTGGATCAACCGCAGATCCGAGGCGTAAGGAGATTCCCGCAACGAGACAATCAAGCGATCCAAAGGGGCGAGAATCAAGGTCAAGGGCGTACGTACCTCGTGGGAGACATTCGTAAAGAATTGGAGTTTCTGCGCTGTCACCTCTTTCATCTCCGCGTTCAAGGAGATTAGCTTACGATTCGCCTGCCTCATCTTCCGGTTTATGTAAAAGGCGTAAATGGAAAGGGCGATAAAACCGATCATCAATAAAGAGATCACCCCTAAAGAGTTTCGCAGGAAATAAAACCGGTCGGACAAACCGTCGATGCGGGAACGCTGCGCCTCGATACGTTGCTTATATTTCTGGAGTTGGTCCGCTTGCAACAATAAGGTGCGGGCAGACTGATGATCTACCGGGGCCGTACGAAGAGGGATAAACTTATCCACCGGCTCCCCCTGAATGATACGCATAGCCGTGCGAATCACCTGCTCCCCTCCTGTCGGATAGAGGAAAGAGGCGTTGATCCGTCCATCTTCCACGGCTTCCAGACCGGCACCCGCCACAGCATCCACGCCGATAATCCGCAAATCCCGTCCTCGGATGGAATCCCATGCTATAAAGTATTCCCGGGCGGCTATGGCCATCATGTCGTTATGGGCGTAAACGAAATCTATCTGCTCGGGATGCTCTAACTTCCGAAGCTCCATCCGGGCGGTATCGACCAGCCATTGTCCTTCTATCTTACGGAAAGAAAGATCCTCCCTTTCTCGCAAGGCATCGACAAAACCTTTATGTCGCTCTTGCGCCGGGGAGGTTTGCGTGAGTCCCCATATCTCTAAGATAATAGCGTTCGGGGGAAGATAATGGGCGGCGTAATTGCCTGCCGCTAGTCCGATCTCATAATTGTTCGCCCCGACAAAAGAGGTGTATTGATCGGTATTTACCTTGCGATCTGTAATGATCGTCGGGATTCCGGCACGGTACGCTTCCTCGGCAACTGCCGTGATCGGCTCGGATTGATAGGGGGAGATGATCAAGACATCCACCTTTTGGCGGATCAAGTCTCGTATTTGTTGTATTTGTGTCTCGTTATTGTTTTGCGCGTCCTTTATAATAATTTCCACATCATCATAGTTAGAGGCTTCGATACGCATATCGTTAATCATAGCTTCCCGCCAAGCATCGTCCAACATACATTGGGAGAGGCCGATAACGTGCCTCTTCTGTTTCCCCGAGCTCGTGCAACCACACAATACGATCAAGGTTAACCATACTAGTAAAAAGGGATGCTTCATATACAAGAATAAAGGTCTAACGTATTTGCCACAGGGCTGGCACAACCTTGCCATGCCTGTGGCACGACAGTGCCATACGGATGGCATAGCTGTGCCATAACCAGTGGCACAACTATGCCATCAGCATGGCACTGCCATGTCATCGGTTAATGGCACTAATTATGCACCAGTGTCCCGATATTCTCTCCGCTCATCACTTTCTTCAAGTTGCCGTTGGTGTCCATATCGAATACGATGATCGGGAGGTTGTTCTCTTTACACATCGTGGTAGCGGTCAAGTCCATCACCTTCAGGCCCCGGGTATAGATCTCATCATACGTAATATCGGAGAACTTGGTAGCCGTAGGATCTTTCTCCGGATCAGCGGTGTAAATACCGTCCACACGGGTACCTTTCAGCATGACATCCGCCTCGATCTCGATGCCTCTCAAGGAAGATCCGGTATCCGTAGTAAAGAACGGATTACCCGTACCGCCAGACATGATTACCACGTTGCCTTGTTCCAGCAACTCGATCGCACACCATTTATTATAGAACTCGCCGATCGGTTCCATACGGATAGCCGTCAGTACCTTCGCCTTCACGCCTTGAGCGACCAAAGCGGAGCTAAGCGCCAAGCTATTGATCACCGTTGCCAGCATACCCATCTGGTCTCCTTTTACCCGATCGAAACCTTTGGAAGCGCCGCTCAACCCGCGGAAAATATTACCGCCACCGATCACGATACCGATCTGTACACCCATCTCGGCGATCTCCTTGATCTGTGCCGCATATTCATTCAAGCGAACCTCATCGATCCCATATTGTTTACCACCCATCAGCGACTCCCCGCTTAATTTTAATAAGATACGTTTGTATTGAGCCATGTTTTGTATATATTTAATATGTAATTCCGCAAAAGTAATGATTTATTGAAGGCTTGTGATAATTCGCAAGACATTCGATTTCAAAGGAAGAAGACTTTGTTTGATAATCGCAAATATAATAGCCTCATCAATACTAGAATATTCATGTGAAATAATATTCCTTAGTCCTATAATCTTTCGCCAAGGAACATCTGGAAAACTCAACAATAGTTCACCATTTGTTTGATCATCTATCTTTTTAATGCTCTCCCCTATAATTTGAAGACGCATGACACATCCGTCAAATACCAAAACACTATCAGGAGACAATAAAAACTCTTCCGGAGTATTGATAGCCTCACTCCAATGAAGTATCAAATCTATTGACTCGACAACTTGTTCGCAACGGTCTATAATTCGATTCTTATCAAACATAGATTCCGTCTTTAAGAATATTATTTTTTAGCGCAGGCCGTAAAGAGTCTCTTAATCGGACTAAATCCACCTTACATTTACACAAAGACTCCAAAAGCTCTTTTAGATCGAAGATAATAAAAGGCTCGACTTTCTCTAATGACACAAATACGTCTAAGTCACTATCCTCCCTATGTTCACCTCTAGCCACTGAACCAAATATCCCCAGTTCCTTAATCCCGAACTGAGCACCAAACTCTTTCTTGAATCTAGCCAATATCTCTTTATATTCTGCCGCAGACCTCATAATGAATCATTTTTACAAAATTAGGAATTAATCTTATAGTATACAACAATAAATAAAAAAGATCGCCCCAACCGATGTCGGGGCGATCTAAACACTAATCCCGTGTTTTGTAAGCTGCGAGGATTAGCTAAAATTATATGAAACGTTACTGGTTACTTTTTATCTAAGATCTCCAAGGTATCGGCGGCGATCATGAATTCCTCATCCGTAGGAACGACGATGATAGTCACCTTACTGTCCGGAGTGCTGATTACCATCTCCTCGCCACGCATACCCTCGTTCTTCTCAACATCGATCTTCATGCCCATGTATTCCATGTTCTCGCAAACCGCACGACGGGTCGCCCATTGGTTCTCGCCGACACCACCGGTCCAAACCAAGATATCACAACCACCCATAGCGGCGGCATAAGCGCCGATATATTTCTTGATGCGGTAGTTATATACGTTCAAGGTCATGATCGCACGCGGATTTCCGGCAGCTACGGCAGCCTCGATCTCACGCATATCGGAAGAGATACCGGAAAGACCGGCAACACCACTTCTCTTATTGATCAAGTCGGAAAGGCCGGCACCATCCATGCCTTCCTTATCCATGATGAAAGACAAAGCACCCGCATCCACGTCGCCGCAACGAGTACCCATCAACAGACCCTCAACCGGAGTCAAGCCCATGGAAGTATCCACGCTCTTACCATTCTTAATGGCGGTGATAGAACCACCGTTACCTACGTGAGCCGTGATAATCTTCTGATCCTCATAAGGAACACCTAAAATCTCGCAAGCACGACGGGATACATATCGATGACTGGTTCCGTGGAAGCCATAACGACGTACGCCATATTTCTTGTACATCTCGTAAGGCAAACCATACATATACGCATAATCCGGCATGGTCTGGTGGAAAGCCGTATCAAACACCGCTACTTGAGGAATACCCGGGATCAAAGCCTCCATCGCCCGAACACCCTTCAAGTTAGCCGGGTTATGAAGCGGAGCCAAATCAGAGCACTCGATTACCTTATTGATTACATCCTGATTGATCAATACGCTAGAAGCGAACTCCTCGCCACCATGTACCAAACGATGACCAACAGCGTCGATCTCCTTATAGTCCTTGATACAACCATAAGTAGCGTCGGTCAATACGCTCAAGATAAACTCGATGCCTTGTTGATGGCCGGGGATCTCTCTCTCGATAACCACCTTCTTGCCCTCCTTATCCGTCAATTTCAGGAACGCGCCCGGCAAACCGATTTTCTCGATACCACCTTGAGCCATAACCTCACCGGAGGTCATATCGAATAACTTATATTTGATAGAACTACTACCGCAGTTCAATACTAGAATCTTCATATTATTAAGTCGTTAGGATTATCTATTATTTTGCGGATTTCAAACCGATGGATTGATTACAAGCGATCGCTACCATCTTATAAATATCGTCTACGGAACAACCGCGAGACAAGTCATTCACCGGAGCGGCCATACCTTGAAGGATAGGACCGACAGCCTCAGCGCCACCCAAACGTTGAACCAGCTTATAAGCGATATTACCCACCTCCAAAGTCGGGAATACCAAAACATTCGCTTTACCGGCGATCTCGCTACCCGGAGCTTTCTTGCTACCTACAGCCTCAACCAAAGCGGCGTCGGCCTGCAACTCTCCGTCGATCTTCAAATCCGGAGCCATTTCCTTAGCCAAGCGAGTAGCCTCCACTACCTTGTCCACCATCTCGTGAGAAGCGCTACCCTTCGTAGAGAAGCTCAACATAGCCACACGAGGCTCAACGCCTACGATATTACGAGCCGTAGCGGCGGTAGCAACAGCGATGCTAGCTAACTCTTCCGCGTTCGGGTTTGGCATAACCGCGCAATCAGCGAATACCAAAATACCATTATCCCCATATTGAGGAGTCTGCGTGAACATAAGGAACGCACCGGAAACACACTTCATGCCCGGAGCCGTCTTGATAATTTGCAAAGCAGGACGCAATACATTACCCGTCGTATTCTCAGCGCCAGCGATCTCACCGTCAGCGTCACCCGCCTTGATCATCAAACAAGCCAAGAACAAAGGATCTTCAACTAGAACCGCAGCCTTCTCGGGAGTCATACCCTTCTTTTGGCGAAGTTGGAAAAGCAAGTCTGCGTACGCGGCTTTCTTCTCGTGATTTTTCGGATCGACAAGGGTTGCCTCACCGATGTGGTTCAACCCAAAACCAGCCGCCAACTCCTTGATCTCAGCGGGGTTTCCAATTAAGATAATGTCTGCTACACCGTCGGCCAGTAATCGGTCGGCAGCTTTAAGAGTTCTTTCCTCGGTACCTTCGGGAAGAACAATACGCTGCTTGTCAGCTTTAGCGCGCGCAATAATGTCTTGCATTAAATCCATAGCGGAAGATATTTTATATTATTTAATAATTGTACTCGTAATCCGGCTACAAAATTAGGCATAATGCAATATAGAGTTTACAAAATAGGCAAAAGAATTACAGGCAGAGATACCAGTTTCAGATCTTTTAACAGTAATTCGTCACTTCCCGCTCACCGGAGAGTATTTGTTGCAGTTCTTCCGCTGTCACATTCACACTTAGCTTGCCTTTATGGGCCACGGAGATCTTTCCTCTCTCCTCCGAGACAATAATAACCAGCGCATCTGTCTCCAATGACATCCCTAAACCGGAACGATGGCGCAATCCCATATCCTTGGGAAGGGTGGCGTTCTGGGCGACCGGCAAGATACAACCGGCCGCCTTGATCCGGTTATCGGCTATGATCATGGCACCATCATGCAACGGGCTGTTCTTAAAGAATATATTCTCGATCAAGCGGGCATTTACATCGGCGTTGAACATCTCGCCCGTATGCTCATAAATCGTCAAGTCCATATCTTGCTGGATCACGATCAAGGCACCCGTCTTTTTCCGGGCCATATTCATACAGGCCAAGACAACAGGGGCGACAAACTTCCCTTCTTTCTCCAGATCGTCTCCTCGTTTGGAAAAAAGTTTTCCTAGGAATTTCCAGCCCCGGTGCGAACCTAACGCCAACAGGAAACGGCGGATCTCGTCTTGGAAAAGGATTACCAAAACCACGAAACCTACGCTAATAAACTTATCCAAGATGGCCCCCATCAACCGCATCTCCAATACCTGCGAGATCAAGATCCATACGACGATGAATGATACGACTCCACTGAATATAGCCAATGTGCCTGAGCTTTTCATCAATTTATAGGTCTGGTACAGGAAGAAAGCCACCAGCAATACGTCAATCAAGTCTTTTATACCGAAATGCATCCACATAGTTAATCGAGAATTGAAAGTTGAAAATTGAAAATTATTTGTTGGTCATTTGACCTATGACGCGAATGGCTTCCACTGCTTCCCGCACGTCATGTACACGAAGGATATTAGCGCCGTTCAAGAGAGCGTACGTATTCAATACAGTCGTTCCGTTCAGGCTATCCGCAGGGGTTCCACCCAGTAATTTATAAATCATGCTTTTACGGGAGACTCCAACTAATAAAGGCAACTCAAAAATAGAGAACTCCTTTAAATGGCTCATCAATTGGTAATTCTGCTCCAACGTCTTACTAAAGCCAAAGCCGGGATCGAGGATGATATCATTCACCCCTAAAAGCCGAAGCTGGCATACCTTCCGGGAAAAATACAGCATGATCTCCTCCATCATATCCGGGTAATCAGTATGCCTCTGCATAGTTTGAGGGGTTCCACGCATATGCATCATGATATAAGGCACCTTCAAATCCGCTACCGTTTGGAACATATCCGCATCCAACTCACCGCCGGAGATATCGTTAATGATAGCTGCTCCATATTCCTCTACGCAACGACGCGCAATCCCCGCACGAAACGTATCTACGGACACCGGGATATCCGGGTAATGCTTATTTAATATATGTAAGGCAAACTCCAAACGGCGCATCTCTTCCTCCGGCGTAACCTCAGCGGCATCCGGACGGGATGAATAACCACCGATATCTATCCAATCTCCTCCCTCCGATAAGATTTCCCGGATACGGTCCTCGATAGCGGTCTCGGTCTGTTTGCGGCTGCCCGCATAAAAAGAATCAGGAGTAATATTCAAGATTCCCATCACCAACGGTGTCGCTAAAGAAGTAAGTGTCCCTCTAATATTGAGCGTTTTATCTAACATGATCTTTCCTTATTTCCAGCAAAGATACAGGTTTCTCTCTTAAAATCTCCTTCTAGATTCTTCATTCTTTATTTAATTGCTACATTTGCGCCGAATTAGACAGGAATAAATATTTAACGCGATACAGTCATGAGTATTATCGACCTCTATGATTTATTTATACATAACCCTCAAATAACGACAGATAGCCGGAACTGTCCGAAGGGTTCTATCTTCTTCGCCTTAAAAGGCGATAAATTCGATGGAAATCAATATGCCGGGAAAGCCTTGGCATCCGGCTGTGTCTATGCCGTCATAGACAATCCCGATTATTATATAGGCGAACGCACGATCCTTGTTGATAACGTGCTGAAGACCTTGCAACAATTAGCGCACCATCACCGCAAGGTACTGGGGTTGCCGATCATCGGGATTACCGGAACGAATGGCAAGACCACGACCAAAGAGTTATTGGCTGCCGTACTCTCAACGAAATTCAATTTGCTATATACCGAAGGTAATTTCAATAATCATATTGGCGTTCCCTTGACCTTGCTCCGATTGACTCATGACCATGAGATGGCGGTTATCGAGATGGGCGCCAGCCATCCGGGAGACATCAAGGAATTAGTGGATATCGTCCATCCTAACTATGGCATCATCACGAACGTAGGCCGTGCCCATCTGGAAGGCTTCGGTTCTTTCGAGGGTGTGATCCGGACAAAAGGGGAGTTATATGATTATATCCGTCGCTCCAAAGGCAAGATATTTATCAAGAAAGAGAACGAGTACCTTCAGTCTATCGCCAAAGGCATCGAACAAATCACATATGGAAACGGGGATGATGCTTTTGCGTCCGGACAGGTAGTCAGTTGCGATCCTTTCTTAGTGTTCAATTGGAAGCAACAAGGAAAGTTGCATACCGTCGAAACACATATGATCGGTAGTTATAACCTAGATAATGTATTGGCCGCCGTCGCCGTAGGCCGCTTCTTCAAGATCCCGGCAGAGCGTATCAGTCGTGCTATCGCCGCTTACGAGCCAACCAATAACCGTTCCCAATTCAAGAAAACCGAGAATAACGAATTGATTATCGATGCTTACAATGCGAATCCGAGTAGCATGAAAGTAGCTCTGGACAATTTCATCACCATGCCCGTACAGCCTAAAGCCATCATCCTTGGAGATATGCGCGAGCTTGGACCAACTAGCGACGAATTACACGCGGAGGTTGTCGAACAGATCAAGAAAGGCCAGTTCGACAAGGTGTTCCTCTGCGGCGAGCATTTCTCTAAAGTAGGCAAAGAGTTCTCCCCCTTCGCTACCACGGAGGCAATGGTGGAAGAGCTTCGGAAACAGCCGTTAAAGGGCTATCATATCTTGATCAAAGGCTCTCATAGCATGGGGCTGGAGAAACTAGCGGATATCCTATAAGCTATCATCGAACAAGACGGTTTTCAACTTCTGATACAAGAAGGAGAGAACCAATAAGATAACTCCCAAGATTATAAAGACGACCACTTTCCCGATCGTAGGCAAGAGCCACAGATCTACCAACACCAACTTTAGCAATACGATCGAGAAGGTGGCCAAACTAATCATCCGGACAACTTTCAGGTGCAATCGCATTCCCACCGCCATTTGCATAAAACCGGCAAGACTCAACGAGATAGAGAAGCCTGCGCTTAATTCATCCGGCAAGCCCAACTGATTCAACAAATTATTCGTTCCCACGGCCAGTAATATCGTAGACAGCAAACAAATATATAAGGTCATCCCATGTGTACGCTTTTCTCTTGCGTCAAATGACTTATAATAGTACCGCCCCAAGACAAAAATATGCCCCCCGATTAAAAGCAAGGAAACCCATAGCAGGAACCGGGGAATAAAGAGATCATCATACCCGACCCACAAAGACATTCCTCCGAACAGGGATAAAGATAGCCCCAAGAGTAGTCCGTATCCCCCCGCATTTCTTGACACAGGCAAATAGCTTTTCCCTAATAAAACATTCGCAGCAAATAAAACCGCCACCGTAAATGTCTCGATATAGCTAAAGGACACGATCGAAGGATCTACATATGAATAGAAATCGAAAACAAAGGCTATATATAATACGACACATCCCGTCAAGAGAGGCCCTTTCGTAGATATCCTTGTCGGACGTACCAACCAAGCGTCTACCCAATACGATAGCCCCGTAAAAATACCGGTAGCGAACAAGCCATTTATAAATAGGGAAGAATCTCCGTACCGAGCCTCCATACATCCGTGGAAGACATCCATTCCGTAAGAGCCCAGCGTCAAGACCGGAAGTACCCAAGCGAATATCTCGTAAACCCGCAGACGGAAACGACTATAGAACCAGAGAATAATCATTACCTCTGAAGCCCAAAACAAGGTAATAAAGGTCCCTTCCAGTTGGATCGGGATCGTCACCGATACGAACGTAAGAGCGATACCCAATAACGTATGCATCAAGAAAGTGAAAGGTTCCCCTTTCCGTTTGATCCAAAAGAAAAGAGCGAAGTTAATAGCCGCAACAAAAAGGGTTACCAGACCTTTGCAATTCCGCTCAAGCTCCATATTCTGCAGGAGACAAAGGGCAAAGAACAGGAATACGAAATTGTTCAATCCGATCACTCCTAATAAATATTGATTGATCCCCCGGATATTGATTCGTACGATGGAAGCGACCGATAATAAGAAGATCAAATAGAAGGCGATAGAGAAAATAAGTAAATGTGTTAATTGGACACTTCCCATCAAATCCAGATCCGCAGCATACGTATAACCCGCAAAGACGATCCAAGTCAAGGCAAAACAAATTACAGGCAATTCCCCCCACTTCTTATAGATAGATAGCCCGAACATTCCTAGGTCCAAGATCATGACATAGGTAAACAGCACCCAATAACTTCCATCTCCGCTACCCACTAAGAATGGAGCGATAAATCCACCCACCAAAGCGATAATCGCCAGTTCCCTACGATTATAGAGTATAGATAAAGACGACATAAATCCGGTAAACAGCACAAGCAGAATAAAAGCGACCGTTTGGCTAAACAGCCCGTAATAATGATAGGCGATCGCCACCGTTACATAGAAGATCGCGAAAGCGCCTCCCGCCAGCAAAGAGCTAAAGGTACGATAGGAATCCTTCAAACGCCAAGCCACGAATAGAAGTAATCCGCCCATCCCAAAGCCAAGGATCGTACGCAAGGTCTCGTTTATCCATTCCTTATCTATCGCATACTTCACGAAAAGCCCCATACCCAAGACGAGTATCAGGATACCAATTTTACCGAATAAGTTCTCACCGATATATTTCTCATAATTGACAGGTTTCCGCACCTTCTGGGGTTGAGGATTTTTAGCAGGTTCGACAATCGCCCTTACCGGTTCAGGTTGTACGAAAACTTCCGGCTCTTTCAAGATCTCAGGCTCCGGTTCCTTTATCTCGTCCACAACTTCCGGACTATTCTCCAAACGTTTACGCAAGGCAGCGATCTCTTTCAACAATTCCTCCGTTTTCTCTTGTGATTTGGATATCTTATTACGCAAGTTTATCCAAATCATGATCAGTAATAGAAGTATCAGTAAGGTATATTCCATAAACTCTAAAATTATAAGCTTGCCGCAATATACGCATTTATTTATGTAAAAGCTTTCCGAACCATAAAAAAGTCCCGACGATACGAATATCGCCGGGAGCAATTTTTTATCCGGTTTCCTTCCTCACGGAAATACTATCGGAAGAACTTTTTTACTTTAGTATTAACCACACGTTCCCCCATCACGGGATACTTTGTTGCGTGGAAATTATTTAATTAAATATATTTAGATAGAGACGGGACGTGCCCGCCTCTACTGTATCATTTCGAATAAAATAATTATTTAACAACCACCTTAACAGCAGCCTCACCCTCTACAGCTACAGCTACGATACCTGCCGGTACAGCGATTGTAGCGTTATCAGATGAAAGAACTGTCTCAGCAACCACCTTACCTAAGATGTTAGAGATAACAACAGACTTGCCAGCGGCACCTTGGATTGTTACAGTTCCAGCGTTAGCGACAACAGAGATAGCAGAAGCTCCTTCTTCAACGTTATCGTTGGATGTCGGGTGTAATGTCGTAGCCTCAGCAACGAACTCATGAGCCTCGTCACGATTATCCGTCCAAACTAATACGTTGTTGATAACTTTCAAATAAGAAGTTACATCTTCACGATCAGTCTTAGTTGCATCATCTTCGTTTGCAATCTCCTTTGTTGTCTTATTCTCGATCTTCAATGTATTATTTGCAGTTGTAACAAATGCCATTGCAGCCGGATTTACAGACATAGTCTTCAAGGTATCAACAGCAGTTGCTTTTTCACGAACAATAGCTAAAGAATCCTCACCATAAACGATAGCTTTAACAAAAGCTGCTTTCACCAAACCTTCTGTAGCATTCCAATAAGCGCTACCTTCATTTGTCTTAGATGTATATTTATCATCATCACCCTTAACCGCAGAATAAACAGAATCTTGAGGATTTACCAAGAAATATCTGTAACCATCAGCGATAGCAGCAGAGTCTAACCCATTACCTGTTGTGATGTAATAAGTAGGTCTAGTTACATCTTTTACACAAGCAGTATCAATCCACAAACCAAACAAGCTGTCGATATATTCTTCTTGACCTGCCAACTTAACCTCCGCAAACAAAGACTTAGGATTCATGGAAAGAGCTTTACCATCAGCCTCGGCAGATTTAACCAACATGTGAGAAGGAGCATTCAATGTAGCGTAGTCCGGAGATGGCTCTACTACCAAGTCAAAATAGTTGTTATTTACAGCTGAAGCTGCAGCAGAGATCAACTTACCAGTATTAACATCCAATACCACAATCTTATCACCTGTAGACAATAAATAACCATTGCCCTTAGCTGTTTTGAATGTGAACTCAGAACCAGCAACTGCAGGAGTAGCTGTATTATCTTCTTTTGCCAACTTAAATTCATTATCCTTAGCTACAACATACTCTTTTGTATATTGCTTGTAAAGTTTATAAGTAGCCGTAGCTAAAGTATCACCTAAAGCGATAGCACCTACACCAGCTTTGTGTTCATCAGCATTGCTAGTCCAGACCTTACCCGTTTTATCTTTAATTACTTCAACCTTGAATTTAGCAGCGTCTTCGGCTGTAGTTTTCTTAACCTTCAATACGCCGTCAACGATTGTATACAAATCATCAACACCCTCCGTACCGGAGATCAAGTTCAATGTATAAGCGAAGTTATCGATAGCGACTTTATCCAAATACTTCGTAGCCATATAATTGTATTCCTTGCCACCAGCTTTGATATCTTTCTGATATTCGAAGTAGAATTCCTCACCAGCCGCTAAGCTTGCAGAGGCAGCGCTATTTACAGCATCCACTCTGTAAGCGTCTTTACCTGTTACCTTATAGATCTGAGCGGCAGCAGTTGTAAGACCTTGGTTGAAGTTACGTTCAACGAATTGGTATTTACCACCCTTAGCAACTACATAGAACTGACCAGCAGGGTTATATGCATTAGGAGCATCCTTCTTCAATTCCAATCCACTAGCCGTAGCATAAACATACTTAAACTCATCACCAGATTTAACCTTGATGAAGTAAACACCATCACCAGTAGGCAATGTAGCCGGAGTGCCCTTACCTAATTTTACGGAAGGAGCGACACCTTGCTCGATTGTAGAAGGAGTACCAGAAAGTTTAGAGACTGTCAATACCTTTGAATTGGTTACCTGAGCATATACTACTTGAACATCAGCAGCAGTACCTGTAAGCGCAACTTCAAATTTCTTAGTAGTTGTATTATAAACAGGTGCATTCTTTACATAAACAGCGACTTTATCGTTTGATAAGTCTTGAATAAATTTGAACTTTTGAAAATCACCATTCAATACTGTATGATAACCATTATCCAACCAAGTTGAGTCTTTTGCGAATTTATAGCCAAACACATCCTTTTGCCCAGCGATCGTGTACTTAGTTGTATCCAAACCGAAGTAAGCATCCTTTTCACCGATCTTATCAGCGCCAACTTCCTGCAACTGTACATAATCAGCATCAGCACCAGTCAACTGAGTAGCTACTAATTCTTTGCCCTCAAAGATGTTCTCTTGATAAGCCTCTCCAAAGTTCAAAGAGAATACAGTGAAACCATCGCCTAAGTCAGAGGCAGCCAAAGTACGAGCCTTCAAAGCCGAATTTACTTCCGAAGTGAATGCTGTAGCGGCACTAGCAATGCCCAAGGATAACTTACCTCCAGACACAACCAATCCTAAAGATCCGTTCGCAGAATAATAAGCAGAAATCTTGCCGTCAGTAGTTACAGACCACTTGTCAACACCTGCCGCTAAATTAGGTTTAGCATCTTTTTTTGCAGCGAAAGACAATACAGCACCAGTCTTTTTGTTAGTGAAGCTGTAAAGCTTGTTTCCTGTAGCATCAACTCCAGCTTCAGTAACCTTCCACATAGCAGAGTCAATAGAAGCTTTAGGAGCAGTTGCCAAATTGCTAAATGTTTTTACCACTACAGAGTCCGATTTAGCTCCATAAACAGCTAAATAATCAGAAGAACTGGACTTCAACATGGTGTAACCGTCTGTTTTGGTGATTTGGGCTGAAGCAACAGCCGAAATCATTGCAAGTCCAGCTACAAGAGTAGAAAACTTTTTGTTCATAATTCTAAAATTAATATTAATACTAGTGTTAATTAAAAGCTCTTCAATATTTTGCCCCTTCAAATTGGGCATAAAACGACTAGTCTAAACGATCGTCTAAATCTTGCGTTTTTTTAGTGCCAAAACAGGAGATTTGTTGAAAGAATCCGTTGTTTCGTAAAGGATAACCTATCCTATTGATAAGAAAGAGGATAAGCGATAAAAAAATAATGCGGAAGGGTTGTAAGTGTCGAAGAAACGCGTACCTTTGCAAATGACTAGAAAAATCGATCGTTTAGACTAGTCGTTTCTCACATTCTATTCCATCGCACATAAAATATACATCACCTATATAGTAGTATAACCTCTATGCGTATTGCATATATTATAATGTACGAGCGTACATTATATATTATCTATGTCGTTGACTGATTATCAATTCTTCTTTCTAAATCCAAATAAGCATGCTTATCGGATAAGGTGAATTTGAATATTTCCAGCAGATACACCGAGCATTATCCGCCAACAGTATTATATACGGATTATCAGCATATTACATTTACAACTAGATGTAACGCTGTTTACTTCCATATGTAAATGACTTTACTTCTAGAGGTAAACACTTTCGTTTCTACTATATGTAAATACTTTCGCTCTTGCATGGAAGCGCCTCGTTTACGCTTTTATTGGTCAAAATAACGACTATCCTATGTACTTGAACTCTTTTTTCATAAATTTGTCGCTTTATAATAAACTGAGTAAAAAATGAATACACACGAACTTTGCTGCGTAGGACACATCACCTTGGATAAGGTAGTGACACCTAAGAATACCGTCCATATGCCGGGAGGAACCTCCTTTTATTTCTCGCATGCGATAAAACATTTCGATGATATTGACTATACTCTAGTGACAGCCTTGGCTGAATCTGAGATGAAAACGGTGGAGGAACTACGAGCCGAAGGTATCGACGTTGCCGTGATGCCAAGTAAGCACACCGTTTATTTCGAGAATATTTATGGAGAGAACCAAGATAACCGTACGCAACGTGTATTGGCGAAAGCAGATCCTTTCACCGTAGAGTATCTGGAGAACATCGACTCCAAGATCTTCCACCTTGGTAGTTTGCTTGCCGATGATTTCTCTTTGGAAGTGGTAAAGTATTTAGCGGGGAAAGGCTTAGTATCGATTGACTCGCAAGGGTATCTACGGGAAGTAAGAGACAAGGATGTATTTGCCGTGGATTGGCCAGAGAAAAAAGAAGTACTTAAATACGTGCACTTCCTCAAGGCTAACGAACATGAGATGGAGGTGTTAACCGGATATACCGATGCCGTGAACGCAGGAAAAGTTATCTACGATTGGGGCGTGAAAGAGGTATTGCTGACTTTCGGAAGCATGGGATCTATCATTTACGACGGTTCCACTTTCCATAAAATCCCCGCTTACATACCGAAAGAAGTAGTAAACGCTACCGGAGCGGGTGATACTTATATGACAGGATATCTCTATAAACGTGCCAAAGGCGCAAGCATAGAAGAAGCCGGACGTTTCGCGGCAGCTATGACAACATTGAAAATCGAAGGAATAGGCCCATTCAACGGCACTAAGGAAGATGTGTTGCGATGCTTAGAGACAGCGGAACAACGAATGCCTGAGTAGTTGAAAATTGAGAATTGAAAATTATTCGCTCTCTCCTAATTTTCAATTCTCAATTCTCTATCTTTAATTATTCTTGAATGCTTTGCAGAATGTAGTCATTAGCAAGATACAAAGCCCTAACAAGCCGACCACGATATAAGCGTATTTCATATTGAAAGCCTGCGAGATCGCTCCGATCAACAAAGGTGCGATCAATGAGCCGATAAAACTGATGCTAGAAAGGATTGTCAAGGCAATTCCCACCGGAGTTTTCGATTTAGCACCCACCAAGCTATAAATAGTAGGCACCATACACGAGATACCCAAGCCTACCAACATAAAGCCCAAGGAATTCACGATCACCTTCACCGTCATCGATTCGAACATTCCACCCAACATGGCTGAGATAAAGAAACCTGCAAAAATAAAGAAACCCGCTAATTGCAATACCTTCTGCTTTCCTAAAACGCTATAGGCGGAGTTCGTGAGAAAACGGCCTACCGTCATCATCACCATGAACACTAAGAAACCGATCTGCAAGGATTTAGGAACTTGTAGTACCGATTCGAAGTAAAGTCCACTCCAATCAAACATCGCACTTTCCACCACCAAGGCAAACAGTCCAACGATACCTAACTGGATCAACAGCATTTCCGGCTTACGGATAAAGCTCAACAATGCCGGAGCTTCTTTCTTCTCCGCTTCCTTCTCTTCCTCCGGTGATTCAACCGCTACGTCTTCCTGCAAATACTTCCGGCTTACCAAAACGATCATCACAATCAATAAAGCAATCAACGTAAAATGCCAGAACGGAGTAACACCGGATACGATCATGATAAACCCGATCAAAGCCCCTAAACAAGCCGCCAGACTCCAACCTCCATGAAATGAGGCCATAATCGTACGTCCATAGAGCCGCTCGATACCAATCCCTTGCGTATTCAAGGATATATCGCAAAGATTCCAGAACACCCCAAAACAGAATAAATAGACACCCAGCAGATAAATATTATGTGCCGTACCGATTGCGAATAAGGCCAAGGCATATCCCAACACACTGGCCTGCGCCATAATACGGCTTCCCAACTTCGACACCAAATAACCCGCTAACGGTATCGCCACAAACTTACCTACCGGGATCAGGAACAAGACCAAGCCCCAATAGAAAGCGTAATTCACCTCAAAGAAATCCTTCACGTCCGGAATACGGCTAGCCCAACTAGAGAAACAAAGACCTTGCGCTAAAAAGAAAGAAAGCATCGCATAACGAACCCGTTCCTTGGGAAAAGCGCTACCCAATGGAGTATTCATTTTTTCATTCATTATCATTTACTTTTATTGTTATCATCTATTCGAGAAAGAGGCACGAACCCCATTCCTCCGCAAAGCTATCAAATATATCCTAATCCCCTAAGTCCTAAAAGTAGAATTTATTAGGTAGATTCCCTAATGAAAAGTATATTTGCGAAATATGCACAGGAATGTTGACTAAATCGAGGATGATATGAGAAGCTGGATTATCTTTTTAGGATTATTATTTACCACATTCACACAGGCACAAGTTATTACGGGAAGGGTTACGGACTTAAATAACCATCCTATCGAACTAGCGGTCGTGATTATACAAACGAACGATTCAGTATATGTAAACTCCACCTATACGGACTCTTTGGGCTCTTTTAGTGTCAAAGCGGAGATATCCCCTTTCCTCTTAACCGTCCAGCATCTGCTGTATGAAACGTATCAAAGCACTTATGACTCACTTACGATAGGCAATATACAACTGAACGAGAAAAGCCAGACGCTTTCGGAAGTATCTGTTACCGGAGAGCGTCCTTTAGCCAAGGTTGTTGATGGGAAAATAACCTACAGCATGCCACACTTGTTAAAAGACAAGATGGCTGCTAGCGCTTACGAGGCGATCCTAGAACTACCGGGAGTGCGGGAACAAAGCGGGAAAATACAACTTGCCGGAACAAATGAAGTCACGGTTATCATCAATGGCAAGACCACCAATATGGGTGAGAGCCAATTGGAGAATCTGCTTAAGAATATGCCCAAAGAACGTATTCAAGAAGCAGAGATCATGTATAGTGCTCCACCCCAATATCATGTACGCGGGGCCGTGATTAATCTGGTCCTTAATAACGGTACTTCCGAGACTCCCAAACTGCAAGGACAAGTCAATGCTCTATACAACCAAGGGCATTACGCTAATTACCAAAGTGGCGCTACTCTCGTTTACAACACGCCTAAATATTCTACCGATCTCATGTACTCCTTCGGCTACCACAGGGAACGGACAGGTGAGGATATCTTATCACACCATTTATTCGATGGTAAGACCTACGAGATCGAGCAATTCGACAGAGGACATACCCGGCTCCCAGTCCATACCATACGCCTAGGCAATGATTGGTTCTTGAACGATAAGAACAAACTAAGCTTCGCCTATACCTCAGAGATCCAGCAATGGACTCATCCTTTCACCTCTTCTGTAGGAACCTATTCGGATTCCGAAAACAGAAAGAAATCCGACAAACCGATCCAGATGCATAATCTGGCGCTCGACTATGCCTCCGGGTTCGGCCTTAATGTAGGGATTGATTTTACCGCTTACATCAATCATACGACACAATATTACCAAGAGAAGAAAGCCGGGAAAGAAGATGCCTTCAACGCTAAATCACAACAAGACATCCGTAGGCTCTCCGTCTACGCGGACCAGAACCATAAATTAGGAAAAGGCTGGATGCTCAACTATGGGACAAAATTCAGCTTCGCCTCAGACAAAAGTTCTCAGGTATATCATTCACTGCGCGAACACGATTGGTCCATCTCTAATAGTTACAGTAAACTGGATGAATATGTATATGATTTATATACCGGCTTTTCCAAAAGCTTCTCTGATAACCTATCCGTAAACGCCTCTTTGACCGGAGAGTATTACAAACATAAGGAGATTGATTATTGGAGCTTATTCCCAATGATGGAAATCACGTACCGAGCCCACCCCAGCCACATCCTGCAATTATCCGTTTCTTCAGACAAGACCTATCCCAGCTATTGGGAGATGCAGAATACGGTGTCTTATCTGAATGGATATACCGAGATACAAGGTAACCCGGATTTAAGGCCGTCCAGACTCTACTCTGCCCAATTGAACTACATCCTAAAAAACAAATACATTTTCACGCTATACGCAAATTATATAGACAATAATTTCAACCAGCTCCCCTATCAATCCTCCGAGAGACTAGTTCTTATCTATAAGACACTGAATTTCGACTATTCCAGTAAGCTAGGCCTAAATGTAATGATACCATTCAAAGCCGGCTCCGTGCTTGATTCCAGATTAACGTTAAACGGTTATTATGACAAGATGAAATGTGATAATTACCATGATATAAGCTTCAATAAAGATAATCTGGCATTCTATGCCGAATTAAATAATACGTTCAACATCTCATCGAAGCCTACTATCAAAGCGGAAGTATCCGGTTCTTATATTACCCGCAACATTCAAGGCCCAATGACGATCAGCAGTATGTATAACGTAGACGCCGGCTTGAAATGGATCTCCCCCAACGGCAAAGCGGAGATCTCTTTAAAAGTAGATGACATGTTTAATTCATGGGTCCCAAAAGATCTTAATCTCCAATACAAAACACAAGACTTACATATGCGTATGATCCCGGATTCCAGACGAGTCTCCTTATTCTTTATCTATAAATTCGGAGATTTTAAAGCAAAAGAGCATAAAGAGGTGGATAGTTCCCGATTCGGGAAATAAAAGTCGATGGTCTATACTACGCTTTCAAAGTACATTCATTAGTTCCGACACGTAAAGCCAAATCATGTAATGAAGGCGGGTTCAAATATTCGGAACATATAATATCCCGGGCCTGATAAATTTTATCCCGATCGGAAAAGCCTACTATCTTTGCGTTAACCGGTTCTTTACCTTCCGTCTCCCGCATAAATAAAGACAAGCACTCGGTTACTTTTGCTTCGAGATACATTGGCGAGGCATTTCCCATCATCTGAGAGACCTCAAGATCATTCAACGCCACAGATAAAGCGATTGGAATCGAGAGATTCTTGGGAGCGATAAAGAAAGTCTCCCCCCTGTCGAATCGCAAATAAGCACTCCCGAAGTACTCCGTATAACGTTCCGACAAATGTTGGAAGAAATCCGGCGACACCAGAATACTTGTCATACCAAAAGTATCTCCTTTACGGAACAGATTCCGCTCTTCCTTGATACCAGAACTTACGATCATATTCGTATACCCTTTCCGCCAAATCCGCTTATCCCGTGTCTCCGACAAAAAGCATTCGACGATCCCCTGACGAACAACAGAAAGTCCCATAAACGAGTTACCGACATTTAGGGAACGCATGCAACAATCCTCCTTGCAATAGATCTGGTATCTTGTCACATTAAAATCCCTGCATCTGAAATCACTGATACGATAGGTCAATAATTTGTTCTCCGCCTCCCAACAGTTCTCTTCTAGCCCTCCTGAACGATTGGTAGAAAAATAACTTATATCCGGCATTTCTAAAGCGATCGTATCTCTTCCACGAGATGAGAGTTCTATGTGTACCATTTTTCCGTTTGATTAAAATACACTTCCTTCTTGCGTAAATAAACCAAAAGCAAAGATCCCATCTTTGTACCGGATAATCAATCCCTATAAATAGGTATATTATGAATAAAATAAAACCAGAGATAAAGGATAACATCGCGGAGACCTTGTTTATTCCCTTACTATCACGCGCTCACGAAAGTCACCGGAAAGATGCGATATTAAAAGACCCGATGGCATGTGAGCTTGTTGAGAAAATAGATTATGATTTCGCCAAGTTTGGTAAAATCACGATGAGTACTACCGGAACCGCTATCCGCCTACGTCATTTCGATCGTTTGGTCCAGCGATTCATCGACCGTAAGGTAACTGAAGATCCGGTAGTGGTATCAATCGGTTGCGGATTAGACAGCCGTTTCCAACGTGTCTCCAACCATAACCAAGCGACCTTCTACGAACTAGACTTACCTGAAGTAATCAATTTGCGTGAAAAGCTATTCCCTGCCTCCGCTAAAGATCTCACGATCAAAGGCTCTATGCTCGAGACGGACTGGATGGATATGTTGAGACAAAAACATCCTCACGGCCGCTTCCTTTTCCTCGCGGAAGGTGTAATGATGTATTTCAATGAGGAACAGGTAAAATCTGTTATCCAAAACCTCGCCCAACGCTTTCCCGGATGCGAGATATATTTTGATTTCGTCAATAAATGGGCCGCCCGCAACTCCGACAAGCATGAATCGGTAAAACGGACAAAAGCCCGTTTCCATTTCGGACTAAACGATCCGCACACAATCGAGCAATGGTTCCCCAAGCTCAAACTGATCGAACGATTCTATTTCATCAGCGAAGAGAAAAAACGCTGGGGACTACCCGGCCTGATCATGTGGTTAATCCCGGCGCTACACAAATCTTTTGGAATCGTAGGTTATAAAGTTGGAGAAATAAGTAAATAGGTTATCTACCAAATAAAAAAGCTAGTTCTGTATTCGATCATGAGTTTTGGTATTAAATAGAAGACCTCCACGTAGTTTATCAGAAGGACTTTCCGACAATTGTACCCCCTAATCGTTTTTTGGGGAAGGGGATACGATTTGGATACTCAACCGTATCTTTTCGTGCGCCTTTTTGGGCTTTCAAGCAAGACTAAAACATAAAAAAGCCCACAATACGTTAATATTGCAGGACTTATCTCTTTTGGCTTTGTTCTTATGTGATCCGCCTGGGGCTCGAACCCAGGACCCCAACATTAAAAGTGTTGTGCTCTACCAGCTGAGCTAGCGAATCATCCTGTGCGTTACTTCTGTAATGCGGGTGCAAAGGTAGGAGTATTTTTTTAATATGCAATAGGCATGGCTATTTTTTTGCGATTAAATCTGAATTTATTTTCTCTCGCTTAGGTTGATGAGCAAGGTTTCCGGGATCTAACTCATTATCTTCGTGCAAGATAAAGCGTTTATAGTAGGATAAGCACAATGTTGTCAATGGGAGGGCTATTATTAAGCCTATAAAGCCTAGGATCGTTCCCCAGATGGATAATGAGAGTAAGATGATGGCGGGATTCAGTCCCATAGCCTTACCCATTATGCGAGGGGTAAGATATAAATCCTGTATACATTGTACGATACCCAAGACTAAAATAGCCATACCAAAGATCAACCAGAAGTTCTCGCCAGTCTCGGCCGAACGCAATAAGCTCAATAGAATCATCGGGATAATACCGATCGCCTGCATATAGGGAATTAAGTTCAGCACGCCGATAAACAGGCCCAGCGTGACCGCCAACGGGAAATTAATGATCTTAAAGCCGATCGCGAGGAGAACCCCTACAGAAAGAGCGATCAACGATTGTCCGCGGAAATAACGATTCATGCTGTATTCCACATCCTCAGCCAAACCTTGCAGGAACGGACGGTAACGCTCCGGTATCAAATCGATCCAACCATTCGCGATCTTCTCATAATCCAAAAGGATGAAAATAAAGTAAAGCAAGATCACGAACACGATCGTGATACTGAAAAGGATTGAGAAAGTGTTCGATAAGATAGACCATAACTGGGGCGCAATCTGCTTCACCGCTTTCAACAAATTCTCCTTACTCAATAACTCCATGATCTGGGCGAAGTTCACATTACTTTCCAGATATTCCATCCATGAATGCGGGATCAAAGGGACATGACCTTCACCGGGATCATGTGTGCGGATCAGTTCTAGCGTTTTATCCGCCTCAGCCGCAATGGAAGGAATGACCATGACTACCAGCAACGTTATCAATAGCCCTAAAGTCACCAATACCGCCATAATCGATAAGATGCGGCTCTTAAAACATAATTTATATTGGAAGAACTTTACGAACGGTTGCATCATATAAGCCAGTAACCAAGCGATCAGGAAAGGTAACAAAGCGTTTCGTAATAAGGCTATCAAATAAATAATTCCTGAGATGACCAGTATACCGAACACTATGCGTATTACACGGTCAAACGTAAAAGGCTTGTCAAACAGTGGATTCATATTATTTTCATATCTTTGCTTGCGACAAAGATAGAATAAAGTAGAATATATAAACATCATGATACGTAAAATATCCTTTTTCTTCCTCATTTCTTGCTTATACCTTTCAGTGGGGGCACAGACTCCACAACCTATCAAGCAATTCCTGCGCAAGCCTTATATGGAAGGAGCTTCATTTTCCTTGATCGTGAAAGAGGTTAACAGTGGCGAGACGGTATTCGCTTACGATACAATCCGGCAGCTGACCCCAGCCTCGGTCATGAAAACGGTTACGACCGCTACCGCATTGGAGATATTGGGCGAGGATTATCGCTTTCCCACGACATTAGAATACGACGGCTCCATCGAGAACGGCTTGTTAAAAGGCAATTTATATATCAAGGGAAGCGGAGATCCTAGCCTTGGCTCAGCGCATTTAGCCCCGGATCATAAGCGGTTTCTACAGGAATGGATCTCCGCCTTGAAAAAGGTGGGTATCCATAAAATACAAGGAGCCGTAATCGCTGATGAAAGTATATTTGACACGGAAGGCACTTCCCTTAAATGGGTTGGCGAAGATATGGGTAGTTATTATGGTGCCGGAAGCTATGGGATTTGCGTATTCGACAATCTTTATAAATTAGGGTTGCAAACCGGAGCTCCCGGAACCCGCCCGAAGTTGAAAGGAACCGAACCGGAATTATCCGGCATCCATTTCCATAATTACTTAACGACCCAGCAAGTATCTTCGGATAGTTCTTTTATCGTAGGGGCGCCATTCGCCACGGATCGTTATTTATATGGCATTGTCCCCGCTAACCGGGAATGGTATCCGCTCAAAGGGGATATTCCCGACCCGGCTCTTTTCCTAGCGGATTATCTCACTAGGCAATTGGAACATGAAGGGATCACGGTCGACGAATCACCGTCCTGTTTCCGTATCTTGCGGGAAGCCGGTAGGTGGCAACCCGGGAAACGGACCGAGATTGTTACCACTTACTCCCCTACGCTTCGGGAAATCGTGGAAGTGACCAATCATGTCAGCCATAATTTATTCGCCGATGCCTTGATCAAGACGATCGGCCTACGCTATACGCCCCGTAAGGGAGAGGTCATATCTTCTTTTAACCGGGGTATCCAGGTGCTTCGGGACTATTGGCAAGGGAAAGGACTCGACCTCTCGTGCGTCTGGATGTACGACGGTAGCGGTCTTGCGGTTACCAACAAGTTATCAACAGCTTTTGTGGCTGATTTATTGATTTATATGAAAACCTGTTCACAACAACACACAGCCTTCTACGAATCATTGCCCGTAGCGGGGGTAGAAGGCTCGGTGAGGAACTTCTTAAAAGGCTCATCCCTCCAAGGAAAAGCTCATCTTAAAAGCGGAAGCATGAGCCGGGTAAAAGGATATGCGGGATATATAAACAAAGGCGATAAGCAATACGCCATCGCCCTATTCGTAAACAACTATTCCTGCGACGGACGTCCTATGACCGTAGCGATAGAGAAATTATTGCTCCAGTTGCTCAACTAACCAGCGGTTATTTCGGCAGGATCGATCTACGCTCTATCATCTCTAGGAAATGCTGTTTATAATTGTCGGAGATCGGGATATACTCCTTTCCAAAGACAATCCGATTCCGCTCGATCACCTTGATCTTCTCCGGCTGGACGATAAAAGAGCGATGAACACGCACAAAGCGATCCGAAGGTAACATATCCTCCAAACTCTTCATGCTCATCAACGAAAGGACCGGACGGGGCTCATCCTCCACGAATATCTTCACGTAATCCTTTAATCCTTCAATATATAATATCTTGCGCAGCTCTATTTGCAACAGCTTATACTCACTCTTGACGAAAATACTCTCCATCCCGCCCTTCTCCGCGATTGGCGCGGATCCTTCCTTCTCTTCCGAAGACACCGGCTTACGGAGCAGCTCATACCATCGCAACGCCTTATTCGCCGAGGCAAGGAAGTCCGGATAACTAATTGGCTTCAACAAATAATCCAGCGCGTTTACCCGGTAACTATCCACGGCATATTGATCGAAAGCCGTCGTAAAAATGACACGGGTATCGGCGTTCAAGATACGGGAGAACTCCAATCCGCTCAACTCCGGCATCTGGATATCCAGAAAAAGCAGATCCACCGGCCGATCCCGTAAGTCGGAAAGAGCGTCCAAGGCACTATTATAAGTCCCTTGTAAATCCAGAAACGGAGTTTTCAAGACGTAGCTTTCCAGCAAGCTAACCGCTAAAGGTTCATCGTCAATAATAGCGCAAGTCAATCTCATATCTCAGTCTCGTTTATAGTAATTGATAGATAAGAAGAATAGTTATCCCCCTCCCGACCGCATTGGAACGAGAAATGCCCCGGATAGAGCAGCCCCAAGCGTTTCTCCAGATTCACCAGCCCGATACCGGAACCACTTTTATCTTGATCCGGGCTTTTCGGGAAATAGCTATTCACAATAGTACAAACTACCTCTGCCCCCTCCTGATGGATATCCAAATGGATGAAAGACGGCTTATTATTGCTCACCCCATGCTTAAACGCGTTCTCGACCAAGGAGATAAACAACAGGGGGGCGATCAAGGTTCCCGGGGAGGAAGCGACGATATTCGTTTTCAGCTCCACATGTTTGGGCAGGCGTATACGCATCAGCTCCACATAATTACGAAGGAAGTCGAAATCCTTCTCCAAAGAGACAAAAGGCTGGCTACTCTCATACAAGACATAGCGAAGCAAGCGGCTCAAATCGTGCACCGCCTCCTGCGCCTTCTCCGGGCTGAACGCTATCAAGCTATAGATATTATTCAACGTATTAAACAGGAAATGCGGGTTAAGCTGGCTCTTCAGGTTCTGCAATTCCGCCTCGGCACGCTCCTTCTCCAGTTCCCGCTGGATAGCCGCCACCCGGTACCATCCGTCCGTCATCTTGATCGCCACGCTAAGGCCGGCTACCAAAGAGTAGATAACGGCGTTGACGAGAAAGAACCCCACCGTCTCGTTCAACGGGCGGGGCGGACGAGCCGGATGATGCATCTCCGGCGGATAGAAATAGCGCATGCAGAGATGCACGAACAGCATCATACCCCCGATAAGCAATAGGTTGATCAGCAGGAAACGCCCTGTCCGGCGGTTAAACAAATACCGCCTCACCAGCCACCCGTAATTCAAGTAGAAGACGAGCATGAAGGAAAGCGGCACGATGATGCTCCGGAAATAGCCCTCGAACGTGACTTGCGACTCCCTCCCCGTGAAGAAGAAGGGGGAGCAGAACAGGATACCCCATCCCGCAATGTGTATCAACTTTCCCAAACCTTTGATAGGGGGAGATTGTGGTGTGTCATTCATCTTATTATCCTCTTTAGTGCTACGCAAATATAGTCATTCCTACCGTTATATGAGCCATGTAGCCTTATCTAGTGAGCATTCGTCTACTCATAGCGTATGGCCTCGATCGGGTCGAGCTGCGCCGCCTTCTTGGCCGGGTACCATCCGAAGAACACGCCCGTCACCGTACATACCACGAAAGAGAGCAGTACGCTCCACGGCTGGATATAGATCGGGAAATGCGCCACGACATTCACGATCAAGGCGGCTCCCACGCCGAAAAGCACGCCGATCAATCCTCCGGTCACGCTGATAAGGATAGACTCGATCAAGAACTGAGCCAAGATATCCATGCCTTTCGCGCCGATACTCATACGGAGGCCGATCTCCCGCGTACGCTCCGTCACGCTCACGTACATGATATTCATGATACCGATACCACCAACGAGAAGAGAGATACCAGCCACCGCGGCCAGCAACGTCGTCATTATATCCGTCGTACTTGTCAACATCGTGCTCAACTCCTGCATACTCCGGATCGTGAAATCATCATCATCGGTTTCCCGCAGCCTATGGTTACGCCTCAGTATCTCTGATATCTCGTCTATGGCCTGATCGGTGTACTCCTCCTTGAGCGCCGAGCAGGTTATACCTTGCAAATGGGTAATGGCCAAGACCTTTTTTTGAATAGTTGTGTATGGAGCTAAGATCAGGTCGTCTTGGTCCATTCCCATGCTATTGTATCCTTTGCTTTTCAGTACGCCCACGACCCGGAACGGTAGCTTCTGGAAACGGATCACCTTACCGACGGGATTCTCTCCGCCGGGGAAAAGGTTATCCACCACCGTCTTCCCGATCACGCATACCTTGGCGGCGGTCTGTACGTCCTGATCGCTGAACATATCGCCATCCTCCACCTCGTATCGGCGTATCTCCATATAATCCGGGCTGATACCGTAGACGGTAGTCGGGGCGTTATTGGCGCCATAGATGGCCTGCCCGCTACTGTTCACGGAGGGCGAGGTGGCGGAGACGTAGCGAGTCTCGTTCACGATATCCTCGTAGTCCTGTAGCTTCAGCGTCTCCATGGCAGAGGCGTCTTGGCGGACACCACCACGCATGTCGGCTCCCGGCTGGATCATGATCATGTTCGAGCCCATCTCGCTGATCTGCGCCTGTATACTCCGCTTCGAGCCTTGACCGATGGCCAGCATCGTGATCACGGAAGCCACGCCGATGATGATACCCAGCATCGTGAGGAATCCCCGCAGCTTGTTGTTGGCCAAGGCCCGGAGGGCTATCTTTAGTAAATTCGTCGTATTCATTCTAAATAATATGCTATTACCACATTAATTCATTATTCTAATCATCATTCTTGGGCAGGCGGGCCAAAGCCTCGGCGGCGCTCAAGATATTCGTATTCACCGTATCGGCGGTTACATGACCGTCGCGCAACGTGATATTCCGGCTGCTGTATTGGGCGATCTCCGGGTTGTGGGTGACGAAGATAATCGTGCGTCCCTCGGCGTGCAGGCGCTGGAAGAGCACCAAGATCTCGAAAGAGGTACGGGTATCCAAGTTGCCGGTAGCCTCATCCGCAAGGATCACCGCCGGATCGTTCACCAAGGCACGGGCGATCGCCACACGCTGCATCTGGCCACCGGACATCTGGTTACTTTTATGCATCAGTCGGTCTCCCAAGCCCACGGCGATCAAAGCGTTGACCGCCTTCTCCCTACGTTGGGCCGCTTTATAAGTAGGATTGTACATGAGAGGAAGCTCTACGTTCTCTACCGCTGTCGTCTTCGGCAACAGATTGTAATTTTGAAAAACGAATCCGATCTTGCGATTCCGGAGGGTCGCTCGCTGCCGCTTGTTCATGGTGCGCACGGATACTCCGTCTAAGTAATACTCCCCGCTCGTAGGAGTATCAAGGCAACCCAGCGTGTTCAACAACGTACTCTTTCCGGAGCCGGAGGTTCCCATGATCGTAACGAACTCCCCCTCGTGAATCGTGAACGACACGCCTCGCAGGGCATGGACGGTCTCGTCGCCTACGTGGAAGTCTCGTTTTATATTGTCTAATCTGATAATTTCTTTCATGACGCAAACTATCTCTTATTTTTGTTGCTTCCCGGAGGGCCCGGCATGAAGGGGCTACGCTCCGCTCCTGCACCTACTTCCGGCATGTTGGCGGCGCTCGCTAAATCTACGGCTACCTCATCGCCCTCGCTCAAGCCCTCGGTTACTTCGGTCACGCTGTTGTTGCTGGTTCCGACCGTAATCTGCCTCGGGCTCAAGGTATTTCCTTGGCGGGACCAAACCAAGCGTTTTCCGGGTTGTACCTCCGCATTCGGATCCGTCACGGTCATACCCAACGATTCCATGATGGCGGGCTCGGGGATAAAACGAAGTGCCTTGTTCGGCAAGGTCAGGATATTCGCACGTTCCAACGTATAAATCGTGATATTCGCCGTCAAGCGAGGTTTCAGTTTCAAGTCCGGATTATCTGCCGTAATCACTACCTCGTAGGTAACGACCGTAGAAGAAGAAGTACTGGAAGAAGCGCTGGAAGTGCTTTCGCTGTCCCCTAAACGAATCTGACGAACCACGCCCTCGAATTGATCGTTCGGGTAGGCATCCACCGTAAAACTAACTCGTTGACCTTCTTCCACGTTCCCTATATCCGCCTCATCCACATCCGCTATTACCTGCATCTTCGTCAAGTCGGCGGCAATGGTAAACAGCGTCGGGGTCTCGAAGCCGGCGGCAACGGTCTGCCCTTCCTCAACGGCCCGGTTGATAACCACTCCGTCTATAGGGCTCGTGATCGTGGCATATTCGAGATTACGGTTTACTTTCACCATGGAGGCCTGACTCTGGTCGTAAGCGGCCTTCGCCTTCTCATAATTATAGGTAGCCGTCTCATAATCCGTATCGCTAATCAATTGTTTCTCGTGAAGCACCTTGCTACGTACGTAGTTCTTTTGTTGATACTCGAACTCCGTCTTGCTGCTCGCCAATTGCGCCTCGGCGGAACGAAGTTCGGCTTGGAGGTTGATCTTATCCATCTCGGCGATCAGTTGGCCGGCTTTCACCACGTCGTTATAATCAGCGTACAACTTATCGATGATACCGGAGACCTGCGTACCTACCTCAACCTCGGTAACGGGCTCTACCGTACCGGTGGCCGTAACCGTATTCGTGATCGTGCTGCGCCCTACTTTAGCGGTCTCCAGCTTGATCCCGCCTTTCGAGGATTTGCCCGTGAAAAGGAACACGCCCCCCGCTATAAGGATAACGGCAACACCGCCCATGATTAGTTTCTTCTTGTCCATATTCTGATTCGTTTTATTTCTGTTTTACGTTGTATTCTTGTTCAAAAGGCCCCCGCGACCTCCGTCGCAGGGTAACCTTGAAAAAAGAGAGTGGAGTAAATATATATATCCATTAGTGGGTTAATAATTCTCCGCAACCGGCTTCTTCTGATAAACATTCAGCAATTGAACGCTCATCAAGGCCATGTATTTCGCTTGTAGCTGCTCTTGCTGGGCGGTCAGATAATTGTTCTTCTCCGTCAATAGCTCAAGCGTATTTTTCATACCGAGGCTGAATTGCTCATCGATCAAGTTATAGCTTTCTTTCACGTAACTCAAGCGTTCGGTAGCCGAGGTATATTGGGTCTGCGACGAGGTAGCGTCCAGATAGATCCCCTCCACGGTTTGCAGCAATTGCTTTTGGGCATTCAGCAACTCCAACTGGCTGGTGGTAATCGCGTATTTCGCCTTGTTATAGGCCGTCTTATACTGGCGGTTACTGAAGATAGGGATGCTGATCGTCAATCCGACACTCTCGTTGAAGCTATTCCAGATCTGGCTACCGAAAGCGTAATCCGTTCCGGAAAGATGGCCGGTACCCAGCCCGGCGTTCATGGAGAGCGAAGGAAGGAAAGCACCTTTCGCCTTTTTCTTCTCCAGCTCGGCGATATCCACGGCCAGCTCACTGCTCTTTATTTGCGGCATCACGGCCAGAGAGGTATTGTAAATCGTTTGCTTGCTCGGAAGCGGGGTTAAGATATCTTTCTCCGTAAGCTCCGGCATCACCAATTCGATCTCTTCGGTTATATCCAGTTCTAGTAATTGCTTCAATTGCAACTTATAATTGTCTAGATTCGTCTGGGCTACGACCAATTGATATTTATCGGTGCTTAACTGGCTTTCCAACTGAGCCAAATCCACTTTCGAGATCGAACCGGCACGTAGCAACTCCACCGCACGATCCCGTTGCGCCGTAGATACCTCGACCGTATTTTGGTTGATACGAACGGACTCCATCGCATATAGTACCTGCATATAGGTCTGTATCAAGGAGATTTGGATATCATCCTCGTTTTGCTCGATACCCAGCTCATCGACGGTATTTTGTATTTCCTGTTGCTTGATCGCCTGTACACGTTGCCCTCCATCAAAAAGCGTCCATTTAGCGTTCAGCGCATAATTACCGCTATAGCTATTATTCGTAGCGGCGTCGCTCGAAGGATAATTCACGAATCCTTGGGTAACCGAAGCCGAAAGGGAAGGGAAAAGCTGTGCTTTCGCCTGCTTCGTATCCTCTATACCGGAAAGATGCGACACCTTGCTTTTCTTTACTTGGATATTATGCTCCAAAGCGTAATCCAAGCAAGCACGCAACGTCCATCGGGTAGGTTGCTCTTGTGCCTTACTCCCTACACAGAGGAAGAACAGACATGCGAATAATAAAGCGTATTGTTTCATATTGCCTTCGTTTTCTATCTTTTTACGAAAGCAAAACTATATTACCTTAAAAACATGGGCAACCAGACTAGAAAAAGGGGCTGTTTTCACCGATTAAACGGGCAATTGCATCGACAGGAAAGCGTGCGGATATATATTTATAAGGCCATCGATTTGACAATTTGACAAAATGATAACCGAAGTCCCGGAGAATCGATTATTCCGGGCAAAGGTACGGCTCACTCCCAAATACGAAAGAAAAAAACGGCAATCATCTCGCTAATAGACGAATACCCAAAAACAGTCTTTTATTCCAGTGAAATGAATTCATCCTAATTCATCTATTTAGACAAGAAAAAGGGTGAAACAGTGTTACGATAGGGTTGTAACAGGCTACGAATGCCTATTCACAGGTACTCACAACCCAATGCACAGCCGCTCACAACGCCTAACGCAAGTATACGCATCAAGGAATGCGTCCTCTCGCAAGCTGTCTCGTCACCTATTATGTCCCAAATCGGCCTCTTTTTAACGAAAAAGCACGCTTATCACCACTTCTTTCCCACGATCTCGCTACCTCCGCACAAAAGGTGTGTCAGCGGATTTGCGTTATATCGAGCAAGAAGTAAGAATAAACGCCATTCCACCTATCTTTTATCGGCTCAAAAGTAGTCATTCTTCTTAAAGAATCAGCTCAAATTGAGCCGATTTGATCCTCAATAATACAAAATAACCCCGGCGATACCTGCCAAAATAATCATCAAGATAGGATGTATCTTGAATTTCCAAGTCAAGATAAAGGCGGCGCCAAAGATCAAGAAGCTCTTGTAGTCGATGAAGTTCTCTTTATTCATTAATAGCAAGGCAGCGGCGGCGATCAAACCGACCGTAGCCGGGCGCAATCCAAGGAAAGCCGCCTCTACATATTTATTATTCCGGAACTTAGCGAAGAAATAAGAGATCAAGAGAACCAATATGAAAGAGGGCAGACATACCGCAAATGTCGTCAGGCAAGACCCTAGGATACTCATCGTCTCCGAATACCCCGCATTATGCACCGCCGTATACCCTATATAGGTAGCGCTATTGATACCGATCGGCCCAGGTGTCATTTGAGAGATAGCGACAATATCGGTAAACTCCTGCAAGGAAATCCAACCATAGCGGTCCACCACGTCGGCTTGTATCAAGGATAACATCGCATACCCGCCACCAAAGCCCAATATACCGATCTTCAGATATACATATAATAATTGCAACCAAATCATATCAGCCCTTCTTATTTAAACCATACACCAAACCTCCGGCTATAGCCGCCAAGATAATCCAAGCGGGAGACACCCCACCCATCCAGATCAGCAATGCCGCCCCGACAGGTATGATCATTTGCACGTAACTCAACTTGATAGAGCGTGCGGTTGTCAGACAAGGCACGGCGATCAAGGCGACCACCGCCGGACGCAATCCCATAAACGCCTTCTCCACCCATACATTATCCTTTACCTGCGTAAAGAATAACGCGATCAAGAGCATGATTACAAAAGAAGGGAGAATCGTACCCAAGGCACAAACAAAACCGCCCCATGTCTTCTTCAGTTTATAACCCACGAAGATCGCTATATTCACGGCGAAAATACCCGGCAACGATTGGGCCACGGAGAAAACGTCGATAAAGTCCTCTTTCGTCATCCACCCCCGGTCCACCACATCCCGCTGGATAAGCGGCAACATGGCGTATCCACCTCCGATGGTAAACATACCGATTTTCACGAATGTCAGAAAAAGCGTCCAATACATACCCTTATCTGTTTACGTTGGCTAACGTCCTAAAAGCCTATTGTAAGTTTCTTTATTATTAATAATCTGAAGCGCTTTCTGGTAACTTGGATTATCATCATTGATAATCTGGAAGTACTGCGCCATATCATAGAGATCCCGTGCGATAAGCGCCTTGATCTGAAGCATGATCAACGGCTTCGAACGATTATATTGCTCTTCCTCAAACTCAATCTTCTCATCGCCGGCCATCTTCAGAAGCTCCTCCATGATATCCTCTCCGACCACGAAATCTTGCTTATACTGCTGGAACTTCGGATATTTAGCCATCATCTGGTTCCGATTACGATCCAGATAATTCATGGACACCCGATTGACTAAACCGGAAGCTACCAGTTTCCGGTGATAATCCGTATAGCGAGTCGTATCTACCGGGATGAACACGTCCGGCATAATACCTCCACCTCCATATACGGTACGCTCGGAAACCAAGGTGTTATACCTCATTGAATCCGGGAAATGAATGCTATCGGCACTCATCAACTCCCCCCGGTTATAACGGTCGATCAGATCATGGTGGTACTCCTCCATCTTCCCGTTCTCGTAAGGCTTTTGTATACAACGTCCGGTGGGTGTATAGTAACGGGAAACCGTCAAACGAATCATGGAACCATCCGGCAGGGGAATCGGTTTCTGTACCAAACCTTTACCAAAGGTACGGCGACCTACGATCACTCCACGGTCCCAATCTTGAATAGCGCCGGAGACGATCTCGCTGGCCGAAGCCGAGGACTCGTCCACCAGAACGACCAAACGTCCCTCTTGGAATTGTCCACGAGCGGTAGAGTTCGCCTCCTCACGAGGTTGCTTACTCCCTTTCGTATAAACGATCAACCGGTTTTTATCCAAGAACTCATCCGCTAACTCTATGGCGATATTCAAATATCCCCCACCATTTCCCTGCAAATCCAGAATCAAGTTCTTCATGCCCTGTTTCCGGAGCTTCTCCAACGCCTCCCTGAATTCATCGGCGGAAGAAGCGGCGAAACGGTTCAACTTAATATAACCGGTATTCTTATCCGCCATATAAGCGGCATCCAGACTATACACGGGAATCTTACCGCGAACGATCTTGAAATCCATCAATTCCGGCGACTTGCCTCGCTTTACTTTCACACGCACCTCGGTACCTTTCGGTCCGCGTAGTTTCTTCATGATATCGGTAGTCTTCATCTTCACGCCGGCGATCAAGGTATCGTCTACTTGGATAATACGGTCGCCCGCCATCAACCCCACCTTCTCAGAGGGACCTCCGGGGATTACCTGAATCACGTAAAGCGTATCCGTCAACATATTGAACTGTATGCCGATACCATCGAAATTGCCTTGTAAAGGCTCGGTCATCTCTTTCGTCTCCTCCGGGTCCATATAATTGGAATGAGGGTCTAGCTTATCCAACATGCCGACTATAGCGTCTTCCACCAACTTCGTCTCGCTAGTAGAGTCGACATATAGATTAGAGATGGCGAATAAAGCCAATTGGAGCTTCCGGGCATCCATATTCGCTTTTTGCGCTGTCGCTCCGGTAAACACACCTAGGACGATCAGCAGGGATAAGACGATTCTTTTCATCAGATATATTCGTTTCATAATTTTCAATACAATCTCGTCTCTTTAGGGACGAATTGGGAAATGTCTTTGCCGTAGCGTAACAACTCACGGACAATGCTTGAGCTAATATGCGTATGCTCCGGTTCCGTAAACAAGATAAAAGTCTCGATACCCGTCAACTTACGATTCACGTCCGCAATCGTCTTCTCGTATTCGAAATCATTGACCGTACGGATTCCTCTTAAGATAAAGCCGGCTCCGACCTCTTTAGCGAAATCCACCGTCAATTGATTATATGACATGACTTTCACCCTTGGATTATCCTTGTATAGATTCCAGATCGCTTCCATCCGCTTCTCCAAGGAGAAATAGGTAAGCTTCTTATCGTTGATACCGATCGAGATCACGATCTCGTCCACCAGTTCCAACCCACGCCTTACCAAGGATTGATGCCCGATCGTAAAAGGATCGAAGGTACCGGGAAAAAGTGCGATACGTTTATTTTCAATTGATGACATCTTCTTCAACCACTAAGTTATCGATAATAAAGTTCTGTCGCTCCATGGTATTCTTCCCCATATAGAACTCGAGCATATCTTTCACGAGGTCCTCTTTCTTCATTGTCACCGGATCAAGGCGTATATCCTTGCCGATAAAATGCTTGAACTCATCGGGAGAGATCTCTCCCAGACCTTTGAATCGGGTGATCTCCGGATTCTTCCCGGCAGCGGCTATGGCAGCCAAGCGTTCCTCCTCTGAATAACAATACCACGTCTTCTGCCGGTTACGTACTCGGAATAATGGGGTTTGCAAGATATAAACATGATTACGCTTAATCAAATCGGGGAAGAATTGCAAGAAGAAGGTAATCAACAATAAACGGATATGCATCCCGTCCACGTCGGCATCTGTCGCGATAATCACCTTATTATACCGCAAACCTTCCAAGCCATCCTCAATATTCAAGGCCGCTTGAAGCAAGTTAAACTCCTCGTTCTCGTAAACGATCTTCTTTGTCAAGCCATAACTATTCAAAGGCTTACCCCTCAAACTAAATACAGCTTGGTAATTCGGGTTACGGCTCTTCGTGATAGAACCGCTAGCCGAGTCACCCTCCGTGATAAAGATACTGCTTTCCTCTAGCAAATCCCCTTTCGAATCGGTCAGGTGAATCCGGCAATCCCTTAGTTTCTTATTATGTAAATTCGCTTTCTTCGCACGCTCGCGGGCCAGCTTCGTAACACCGGCGATCGCCTTGCGCTCTTTCTCGGACTCCAAGATCTTCTTCAGCAAAAGCTCCGAAGTCTCCATATTCTTATGCAAATAGTTATCCAGGTCATTCTTGATGAAATCACCGATAAACTTCGCTACCGTAGGGCCGTCCGGTCCTATATCTTTCGAGCCGAGCTTGGTCTTTGTCTGGCTCTCGAATACAGGCTCCTCCACTTTTATGCTGATAGCGGCCACGATACCCGCACGAATATCCGAATACTCGAAATTCTTATTGTAATATTCCTTAATGACACGACCTACAGACTCCTTGAAAGCGGAAAGGTGCGTACCGCCTTGGGTGGTATGCTGGCCGTTCACGAACGAATAATATTCCTCTCCATATTGGTTGCTATGCGTGATAACCACCTCTATATCCTCCCCTTTCAGGTGGATGATCGGGTAAAGAGGCTCGGTGGTCATATTCTCGTTCAACAAATCCACCAGACCGTTGCGGGAATAGAAACGCTTGCCGTTGTAAATAATGGAAAGTCCCGAGTTCAAGAAGACATAGTTCTTTAATAGCCCCTCGATAAACTCGTCCTTATAATGATAATCCTTAAAGATCTCCCGATCCGGGACAAAAAACACCTGCGTACCGTTCGCCTCCCCGGTCGGTTGGATATCCGATTCCTCCGTGACGATCGCTTTACTATATTCCACCCGCTTACACTCTCCGTCACGGTAGCTGGTTATCAAGAAATAACTACTCAAGGCATTCACAGCCTTGATACCCACACCATTCAAACCCACGGATTTCTTAAACGCCTTGCTATCGTATTTAGCGCCGGTATTCATCTTGCTAGACACATCCACGACTTTACCCAGAGGGACACCACGGCCATAATCCCGTACGGCTACCGTACCTTCCTCGATAGTCACCTCGATACTTTTGCCATACCCCATCATGTACTCGTCGATAGAGTTATCCAGCACCTCCTTCAACAACACATAGATACCATCATCGGCATAGCTACCGTCCCCCAGTTTTCCGATATACATACCGGGACGCCGGCGGATATGCTCCATCCAGTCCAGTGTCTTGATGTCATCATCGTTATATTCCGTAGGTTGTTGTATCGTTGAATTCAGCTCATCCATATCTCTTATAACTTTTTAATATATGCTCTTCTTGATTTATGATGCTCTCGCTTAAAATAATCCCATTGCGCTTGTACGGCGCTATTCGTCTCCAGCTCCGGGTTACTCTCGGCGTAAACGGCACCGATACGCTTATAGACAGGAATCAAGTCATTAAATAATAAAGCGTTCACGCCTTTACTTTGATATTCCGGCAAGACTCCTGTCAAATACAGGTCGATTACTTTCGGTTTGCTCTTCAACGCTTTCAGCAAATGAATCCACCCGAAGGGTAACATATGCCCACGAGCCTTTTGTAAGGCTCTCGATAGGTTGGGCAGGGAGATGCCAAAGCCAACCACCGCATTATCCTCTTCCCTTACGATCAGCGTTACCAAATCATAACGCAGCATAGGGATATACATATTGATATAATAATCGATCTGCTTCTCGGTCAATTGCGCGAAACCATACAAGGGAGCGAAAGCCGCGTTCAATGTATGGAATACCGGACGGGCGTAAGGCATAATCTCCTTAGCGTTCTTGAACTTCAGCACCTTCAATCCGTATTTCTTCTTCACGATCTCGCCGATACGCAAATGCTTCTCGGGAACGCCATCCGGTATATAGATCTTAAATTCATGCCAATCTTGATCCTTTCCGTATCCGATACGCTCCACTTGCTTGGGGTAATAGGGATAATTATAAATTGTAGCCATCGTACCGATCTGATCGAAACCCTCGATCAACATACCCTCGTGATCCATATCGGTAAAGCCCATCGGACCGTGGATCTCCTCCATGCCTTGTTCGCGGGCCCATTTCTCGACAGCGCCGAAAAGGGCATCAACCACCTCGTCATCATCAATAAAATCAACGAAACCAAAGCGGGCACGTTTCTGTCCCCAAGCCTCGTTACTCGGGTGATTCACCATACCGGCGATACGGCCTACCACCTTCCCGTCTTTATAAGCAAGGAAGTAAATAGCGTCGCACACCTCGAACGCCGGATTTTTCTTCTTATCCAGCGTCATCATCTCTTCCTCTATTAAACCCGGTACGTGATAGGGATTACCCTTGTATAATTCGATATTGAACTTGACAAACTTCTTAAGCTCCTTCTTACTGGTAACTTCTCTTATCTCTACGCTCATCGGTAATTTTATTTAAGCGGCAAAGTTACATAAAATCTCTGGAAAAGACGAATAAAAAGGGACAAATGTCTTCGTAATGCCTGTCAATAAGGCGTTTGCGAAGACAAATGAGGACAGGCGAAAAATCGAGGTAACGTAAAGGAAAGCGGATTTATGAAGAAGAACGGTCTCCAAATCATTACCCGCCGAATGGTGATTTTTAACACACCGTGTTGTATTTGGCAGCTTGTGGCACAGGTTGGCATATCAAGGTCTAACTCGTTGAGTAATAACTTTGCAAACAAAAAACGAGTATGGCAAGAAGCACATTCAAGGTTCTGTTCTACGTGAACGGCAGCAAGGAGAAAAACGGTATTGTCCCCATCATGGGACGAGTGACAATCAACGGGACTGTGGCGCAGTTCAGTTGTAAGCAGAACATCCCGAAAACGCTTTGGGACGTGAAAGGAAACAAGGCGAAAGGCAAGAGCCGCGAGGCACGAGACATCAACCTTGCCCTTGACAACATCAAGGCGCAAATCATCAAACATTACCAGCGCATTTCAGACCGCGAGGCATTTGTTACGGCTGAGATGGTGCGCAACGCCTATCAGGGAATCGGCAGCGAGTATGAGACGCTGCTAAAAGCATTCGACCGTGAGAACGAAGTGTTCAAGAAACGGGTAGGCAAAGACAGGGTAATGGCTACCTATCGGGCACGTGTACGGGCAAGAAACCATGTAGCCGCCTTTATCAAGTCGTTTTACAGACGCAGCGATATGTCCATGTTGGAACTTACTCCCGATTTCATCAATGAGTTCGCCGCATACCTCTCGACTGAAGCCGAATTGCGGAACGGTTCGATATGGGCAAACTGTATGTGGCTGAAAGGCGTGGTCATGAAAGCGCATTATAACGGGTTGATACCGCGCAATCCTTTCATCCAGTTTCATATCAGCCCCAATGTGAAAGAACGGGAATATCTGACGGAGGATGAACTGAAAGCGGTCATGACACATGAGTTTGCAGACAGCAAGCTCGCATACATCCGTGACATTTTCATCTTTGCCAGTTTCACCGCCTTGTCATTCGTGGACATTCAGGAACTGACGAATGACAACATCGTGGAGGTGAACGGCGAGAAGTGGATATTGTCCAAACGCCACAAGACAAAAGTCGCCTTCCAAGTGAAGCTGCTGGATATACCCTTGCAGATTGTCGAACGCTACCGACCGATGCAGAAAGACAATCGTATATTCCCCGGCTTGAACTATTGGTCTATCTGCAAACCGTTGAAACGGATGATAAGGGAATGTGGCATAACCAAGTCAATATCATTTCATTGCAGTCGTCATGGCTTCGCAACATTAGCTTTGAGCAAGGGGATGCCCATTGAAAGCGTAAGCCGTGTGTTGGGACATACGAATATAGTCACGACCCAACTCTACGCAAAGATAACCACGCAGAAGCTCGACAACGACCTGACCATGTTCGGCGACAAACTGAGTAAGACGTTTAACGGAATAACGATGTCATGAGTATGAGAAGAAACAGCATAACAGTGAATGAATCCGGCAATATCATCATGCCGGAGAATGTCTCAAACATTTGGATGAGCGAGCCGGAATTGGTGGAACTGTTCGGAGTAATTGCTCCGACACTTCGTTCTGCCATCAGAAACATCTATAACAGTGGAGCATTAAAAGAATACGAGGTACAGAAGTATGTTCGGCAGGAGAACGGGTATCATGCCGATGTGTTCAGCTTTCCGATGATAGTCGCACTTGCTTTCCGCATTGACAGCTTCGGTGCGGAACAGGTGCGCAATGCCATATTTAAAAGGCTGTACTTGCGAAAAGAGAAAACAAATATCTTCTTTTCGCTGGGTATAAATGGTTGGGATATGTCTAATTATCAGGCATAAGTTCTAATGATATGACGACATGAAGTAGTGAGACCTATGCGTATTCCCATTGCCAACAATGTATTTATACGAGTATGTGAATAGGTGTATTGCCATTCATACGTACGATTACGACAAACCCGAAGAAAAATCCATTAGAATGGCATTTCTTCGGGCTTTTGTTGTATGTCATAAAGCCAAATCCAAGAAAATCTTACGTGAGGTATGCGTGAGTTGTTAATCCGTTCTGCGCTAATTGCCGAGTTTTGCACTGATTAAACAAAAAAATGAAGTGCTAATGAAACAAGGCAACTTTGAAAATGAGGAGTTTATCCGTGTGGGTACTACCCTCTACAAGTTAGTGAACCAGCCCCGTCTGAACGGAGGCTATGTGAAGAAGCGCATCGTGTGGAACAACGAAACACTGCGGCAGGACTACGGCAAGGACTATCTCGCCACCGTGCCGAAGTACGACGGCTTCTGCACCGTCCCCGACCATGTGGACTACCGTCCCGTGGTGGACAAGTTCCTGAACCTCTACGAGCCGATAGGACACCGTCCGCAACAAGGCGAGTTTCCCTGTATCCGGTCATTGGTGCGCCATATCTTCGGTGAACAGTATGAATTGGGCATGGACTATCTTCAATTGCTCTACCTGCAACCCGTGCAGAAACTGCCTATCCTGCTGTTGGTATCAGAAGAACGCAACACGGGCAAGAGTACATTCCTGAACTTCCTGAAAGCTGTGTTTCAAAACAATGTCACTTTCAATACCAACGAGGACTTCCGCAGCCAGTTCAATTCCGACTGGGCAGGAAAACTGCTCATCGTGGTGGACGAGGTATTGCTCAACCGCAGGGAGGACAGCGAGCGGTTGAAGAACCTCAGCACCACACTTTCCTACAAGGTGGAAGCCAAAGGCAAAGACCGTGACGAGATAGCGTTCTTTGCCAAGTTCGTGCTATGCTCCAACAACGAGTATCTGCCTGTTATCATTGATGCAGGTGAAACACGCTATTGGGTGCGCAAGATAGACCGTCTGCAATCCGATGACACAGACTTCCTGCAAAAGCTGAAAGCTGAGATACCTGCCTTTCTGTATTACCTGCAATACAGACAACTTTCCACCGAAAAGGAAAGCCGTATGTGGTTTGCGCCCTCTTTGCTGCATACCGAAGCCTTGCAGAAGATTATCCGCAGCAACCGCAACCGATTGGAGATAGAGATGTGCGAACTTATCCTTGACATTATGGAAAGTGTCGGCACGGACACATTCTCGTTCTGCCACAACGACATTCTTCTTTTGCTGGTACATTCGCAGGTAAAGGTGGAGAAGCACCAAGTCAGAAAGGTATTGCAGGAATGTTGGAAACTTACTCCTGCCTCTAACGGGCTTACATATACCACTTACCAATTCAATTACAATCGGGAGTGCCGATATGAGCCGATAAAAAGAGTCGGTCGTTTCTACACCGTCACAAGGGAACAACTTGAATCCCTGTAATACTATTCTTTTTTGTTGAATTGATGAATAATGATATAACCATACTGATAATAAACAGCATACACTCTCAACAAATTCTCAACAATCGAAAAGAAAAGTTGAGAGGGAAACAGCATCAGTTTGTTGGATTCTCTATTTGTGAGTGGTTTGTTGAGAAGATGTTGAGAATATAAAGCATTAACGTATAGGACAATACATATCTCATTCATCAAATCAACGTTTTTACAGTCATCATCAAATCCATAGAAATTATATCATGAACATCCAAGAAGCAAAACAAATCAAAATTGCGGACTATCTGCAAAGTTTGGGTTATTCGCCCGTAAAGCAACAGGGAAACTGCCTGTGGTATAAATCCCCGTTCCGTCAGGAAACGGAAGCCTCGTTCAAGGTGAACACCGACCGCAACCTGTGGTTCGATTATGGACTGGGAAGAGGTGGTAACATCATCGCACTTGCAGGGGTACTGTACGCATCCGACCATGTGCCTTATCTGCTTGGCAAGATAGCGGAACAGGCACCACACATCCGTCCCATATCTTTCTCTTTTCGCCAGCAGGCATCCGAACCGAGTTTCCAACATTTGGAGGTGGGCGAACTCACCCATCCGGCATTGCTCCGATACTTGCAGGAACGGGGCATAAACATCGCTTTGGCAAAGGCGCAATGTAAAGAGCTCCACTTCACCCATAACGGCAAGCCCTATTTCGCCATCGGTTTTCCGAATGTGGCGGGAGGATTTGAAGTGCGTAACCGTTTTTTCAAAGGCTGTGTCGCACCCAAAGACATCAGCCATATTCGGCAACAGGGAGAAGCGAGAGAGAAATGCCTTGTATTCGAGGGCATGATGGACTATCTTTCATTCCTCACGTTGCGGAAGAGGAACTGCTCGAACTTGCCCGACCTTGACAGGCAGGATTACGTCATCCTCAATTCGACCGCCAATGTTTCCAAAGCTATAGATGTGCTGCACGGGTATGGACGTATCCACTGCATGCTCGACAATGACGAGGCGGGAAGAAAGGCGTATCGGGAATTGGAAAGGAAGTTCGCCGGACGCATCCGCGACTTCTCCGACAACTACAAAGGGCATAAAGACCTGAACGATTACCTGCGTGGAATCCGGCAGAAATTAGCCGTTAGTCCACCGCCAAGAACTATCGTAAAACCCAAGAAGAAAGGGTTGGGATTATGACATCCCGAATGAGAAAAACGGGAGATGCCCGAAACTCATTCCTTAAGGATTGGGAGGTAGCAAGTTTGTGTTTCGGGTGTACCGAAACCGCTTGCCACCCACCATCCAAATTGCAGGAGGTGGCATCCCGTCGGTCTATACAGTTGAATCAGTAACCGAATTAAAAGGAATAAAATATGGAACAGACAAAGGAACACAAGGAACGCAACAAGGGAGGTCGCCCCAAGAAGGAAGCAACCGAGAAACTGAAATACCGTATCGCAGTGAAAATGACGGCAGCCGACTACTTCCGCCTGCTGACACGATCGCATGAGGCGGGCGTATCACCAAGCGAGTACATGAGGGAATGTTTCCGTAACGGTCATGTGAAAGAACGGCTGTCGGAGGAACATGCCGGATACATCCGCCAACTCTGCGGCATGGCTAACAATCTCAACCAGCTTGCGCGTAAGGCAAACGCCGGAGGCTTCCACGATGAACGGTGGGACTGCAAGGTGGCAGTGGCAAGGATTCATGAACTTATAACCAAGATAGGGATATGATGGCGAAAATCGTAAAAGGAAGCGACTTCAAGGGTGTGGTGGATTACATCATCGACAAGAAGAAGGATACGCAGATAGTAGCAAGCGAAGGCTTGTTTATGGAAAATCTGGAAACTATCGCCATGAGTTTCAATGCCCAGTCACGGATGAACGATAAGGTGACAAAACCTGTCGGACATATCGCGTTGAGTTTTTCCAAAGAGGATGAGTTACGGCTGACGAACCGTATCATGGCAGGCATCGCGCTTGAATATATGGAACGGATGGGAATCAAGAATACGCAGTTCTTCATCGCCCAGCATTTCGACAAGGAGCATCCGCACGTGCATATTGCTTTCAACCGCATAGACAACAACGGCAATACCATATCGGACAGGCACGAGCGTCTGCGCAGTACCCGCATCTGCAAGGAATTGACCTTGAAATACGGCTTGCATATGGCTGGCGGAAAGGACAATGTCAAACGCAACCGCCTGAAAGAGCCAGACAGGACGAAATATGCGCTTTACGACATCATCAAAATGGAAGTCGGCAGATGCGGCAACTGGAACGTGCTTATCGCCAACCTGAAACGGCAGGGAGTGGAAGTACATTTCAAGCATAAGGGGCAGACCAGCGAGGTGCAGGGTGTTGTATTCTCCATGAATGGCTACCATTTCAACGGCTCCAAAGTGGACAGGCGTTTCAGTTATTCCAAGATTGACGCGGCTTTGCAGCACAACAGATGCAGGGAACGTATGGGAATAACAGCCGGAATATATGAAACGGCTACACCAAGCGCACCGTCCGGCACGGCACAAAGCGAGTTGTTCAACGGCTCTTGGGGATTGCTAAAAAGCAGTGGCTCATCTTATAACGCTGCTGATGCGGAAGCCAATCAGGAAATGGTGGATATACTTCGCAGAAGGAAGAAAGTTAAGCGCAAGAGAGGTGTTGGGTTCTAATATTCTGTACTAATCCAATTCTCACGACACTTGCGCTCTATATTCATTCGGAGTGTAACCTACCTCTTTCTTGAACAGTCGGGTAAAATGTTGCGGGTACTGAAAGCCGAGATTATAGGCGATTTCATTAACGGTGTCGTCTGTAGATGCAAGTTCCGTCTTGGCTATTTCAATAGACTTGTCATGAATGAAATGTAGGGCGGTTGAACCTGTTTCTTTTTTCAATAAATCACTGAAATAGTTGGGCGAGAGGCAGAGCTTGTCTGCACAATACTGTACAGTGGGCAAGCCTATCCGTTTAGCAGCCCCATCATGGAAGTATTCGTCAAGCAACCGCTCAAATCTTGCGAGGATGTCTCGGTTTTGGTTGTCGCGTGTGATGAACTGGCGGTCATAGAAACGTGTGCAGTAATCAAGGAACGTCTTGATGCTGTCTGTGATGAGGTTCTTGCTGTGACGGTGTATCGGATGGTTCAATTCATATTGAATCTTGTGGAAGCAATCCATGATGATTTGCCGTTCTTCCACACTAAGGTGCAATGCCTCGTTTGTCTCGTAGGAAAAGAACGAATATTCACGCATTATCCGCCCGAGAGGTGTATTCCGCAGCAGGTCGGGATGGAACATAAGCAGGTAGCCATCTGGTTGGAACTGCATGCCGTCATCTTCCGCACCGAACACCTGTCCGGGCGCGATAAATATCAGTGTGCATAATTATTCCTAAGTCTGTGAAACCGGAACACATGAAGCAGAATCTCGACATATTAGACTTCACCCTGTCGGCCAACGACATGGCACGGATAAAGACGCTGGATACCGACAAGCCTTTCTTACTCGGCTCGCACGAAGATCCAGAAATCGTAAAATGGTTCATGCAGTACAAAAACGCCTGAACATCAACAACCATATTTCGATAGCCGCTATCGACTATATTAAGAAGTTATTCGTATATGCCTTTATTGTAATCCGTCATGTACTGAGTAAATGTTTTGCCTGTTTGCTGTTTGAAGAAGCGCATGAGATGGCTCGGATCAGAGAAATTGAAATCATCCGCCATTTCACTGACAGTGCGGTTGGAGAATAGCAATTCGTTCTTCAGTTCCTCAAGCAGACGTTGTTTTATCAAATGGGTAGCTGATACTCCGAATTGGGCTTTTACTGAGTTATTGAGTGTGATGCGACTGACATGAAGCATGTCTGCATATTCCTGCACCCGCTGGTGGGTGCGGATATTCTGTTCCAACAAGTCCTTGAACCGAAAAGCGAAATTGTTTTTAGCAATTTCAGCGGGCAAGCAATAGGCGGCAGCGTATGTACGATTGATAATCAGCAAAAGATAATATAGTAAGGAAACAATGATATTGTACGTATCGGACACTGGATTCATCAGCTCATACTTAATCTTTCCGAGCAGCCGCATATATTCCTTCATTTCGTCATGTGTGGCATTGATGTAAGGCGGCGTATCTGTCTGGTAACAATACAAAAGGCGAAAAACGAAGAACTTGTCGGCGATAAAAGTACGCATGAAATCTTCGCGGAATATAAGGAACGTGTAATCCAACGCCGTCTCATCTACATGCCACTCTTGTTGCTGATGGGGTGAAAGCAGGAGAACCATGCCGTCGCGCAGTTCAATCTTGCGGAAGTTCAGTAGCAAATATCCGTTTGCCTTACGGAAAAAGTAGAAGCTGAAGAAGTCTGTCTTAAACCGCTTGTTTTCTGTCAGCACAAGTCCGATGTCCTTGTTTATGGCAGTATTGATGTAAAAATCCACGCCGCAGCGTGTCTTGTTGAACGGTACGCTGACCAGTCGATCAGGGTTGATTATCTCGTCCATATCCTTGTCGTTTTTGCAAAGATAATAATTTCATTTATCAAAATGGCATAATTACCGTTTTTTCAGGCATAGATGTTTCGCCGGATTCTTCCGAACTTTGCACCCGTAATCAATAACAAGACATATAGTCATGAAAAAGACATCCACAGTACAATTGGTGCGCAATGCCACCTTGAAAATCAGGTATGCGGGACACACCATGCTAATTGACCCCGTTTTAGCCGACAAAGGCACTTTGATATCGGCCCTCGGTGTGAATAAAACACCGAGGGTACACCTCACCATTCCTATTCAGGATATTATCGGAGGCGTGGACATGGTGCTCCTGACCCACAATCACATCGACCATTACGAGCCGAGTGTCCCCACACATTTGCCCAAAGAAATTCCTTTCTACGTTCAGCCCCAGGACGCGGACGCCATCAGAAACGACGGATTTACAAATGTGATACCCATCGAAGAAATAAAAACAATAGACGGCATATCCATTTACCGCACGACCGGACATCATGGTTTCGGGCAGATCGGGCAGATGATGGGACCTGTATCAGGTTATGTGCTAAAAGCCGAGGGCTTCCCGACCGTTTATATAATGGGTGACTGCCGATGGGAAGCATGTATCCGAGACACCGTGGAACGGTTCAATCCTGACTATATCGTGGTAAACTCCGGAGGTGCAATCTTTCCCGAATTTTCCAAAACGGACGGTCCTATCATCCCCGACGAGAACGAAGTGATGCAGATACTTGACGAATTGCCTTCGCATATCAAGCTGATAGCCGTACACATGGATGCCATCGACCATTGCCAGACCACCCGTGCAATTCTGCGCAATGAGGCAACGCATCACGAAGCCGACATGAGCCGGCTGATTATCCCGGAGGACGGAGAAACAGTTGTGTTATGAGTGTCTGCATTAAATCCCTGATAAAAAACATGAACATAGTGGTAGGGTGCACTATAGGATGCCCTTACTGCTATGCCCGTAACAACTGCCGCCGTTTCCACATTACCGACGACTTTTCCGTGCCTGAATACATGGAACGAAAACTGCGCATCATCGATACGTCCCGTCCTCATGTGTGGCTCATGACAGGAATGAGCGATTTCTCCGATTGGAAGCCTGAATGGAACGCAGAAATTTTCGAGCGGATCAGCAGCAATCCCCAGCACGCCTATATCTTTCTGACGAAGCGCCCTGACAAAATCAGTTTCTCCTCTGACGACGAGAACGTATGGATGGGCGTGACCGTCACGCGCAGTTCCGAGAAAAGGAGGATTGATGATTTGAAAAAGAATATCAAAGCACGACACTACCATGTCACGTTTGAACCTCTCTTCGATGATATCGGCGAGATTGATTTCGAGGGAATTGACTGGATTGTCATAGGCACAGAGACCGGAAACCGAAAAGGAAAGTCATATTCGCGCCCCGAATGGGTGCTTAGCATTGCAGAACAGGCAAAGGCTCATGGCATACCGGTGTTCATGAAAGAGGATTTGCTGCCGATTATGGGCGACGAAAGAATGATTCAGGAATTGCCGGAACAATTTACCAGACGAATACAATGAATATGGATACAATAAAGGAAATAGATGTAAAGAGTGTAATGACCAAATCCTCTCTGCCGGTGGGAGGATATTCGGTCAACCCTTATGTAGGGTGTCCCCACGCCTGCAGGTATTGCTACGCATCGTTCATGAAACGGTTCACCGGGCACACCGAGCCGTGGGGTACGTTTTTAGATGTAAAAAACTGGAAGCCGATAACGAATCCTCATAAATACGACGGTGAACGTGTTGTAATAGGGTCTGTGACGGACGGTTACAATCCGTATGAAGAAGAATTCCACCGTACCCGAAGGCTGCTCGAAGAGCTGCGAGGAAGCGATGCCGAGATTATGATATGCACAAAGTCCGATCTTGTCCTTCGCGATCTCGACCTGTTGAAGAGTTTTCCCAAAGTGACTGTGTCATGGTCTGTCAATACGCTCGACGAGCAGTTCTGCGCAGATATGGACAACGCCGTAAGCATTGAACGCCGTCTGAAAGCGATGCGTCAGACATACGAGGCAGGTATCCGCACCGTATGCTTCGTCTCGCCCATATTCCCCAGAATAACAGACGTGAAGGCAATAATAGAGGAGGTAAAAGATTATGCTGATTTAATCTGGCTTGAAAACCTGAATTTACGCGGGCAGTTCAAAGGCGGGATAATGACGTATATCCGTGAGAAGTATCCTGACCTCATACCGCTTTACGAGGAAATTTACAATAAAAAAAGGCTTGAATACTGGCAGGCATTGGAGCAGGACATTTCAAATTACGCCAAGGAGCAGGGCTTCCCGTATCGTATAAACGATCTGCCATACGGACGCTCGGAAAAAGGCAAACCTGTCATCGTAAACTACTTCTACCACGAAAAAATACGATTGACAAAATGAGGCTATGCCGGACTGATGCAGAAAAGTTGTAGCGCGGATAAAAGCACCATGTATGTGGATAATATCCGGCAATCTTCCGAGCGTATGCGGGAGATGCTCAACACGCTGCTGGATTTCTTCCGTCTGGACAACGGCAAGGAGCAACCCAACCTTTCCCCTTGCAGGATTTCCGCAATCACGCATATTCTTGAAACGGAGTTCATGCCCATTGCCATGAACAAGGGGCTGACTTTGATAGTGGAGAGCCACACCGATGCGGTGGTTTTGACCGACAAGGAACGTATCCTGCAAATCGGCAACAACTTGTTGTCAAACGCCATCAAGTTCACGGATAACGGTAGTGTATCATTGGCAGCGGATTATGATAACGGTTTGCTGAAACTTATCGTTGAAGATACCGGTACGGGCATGACCGAAGATGAGCAACAACGAGTATTCGGTGCATTTGAACGTCTTTCAAATGCCGCCGCAAAAGACGGCTTCGGATTAGGATTGTCCATCGTGCAGCGTATTGTGGCGATGCTCGGTGGAACTATACGCTTGGAAAGCGAGAAAGGCAAAGGGAGCCGCTTCACGGTGGAAATTCCCATGCAGACAGCCGAGGAACTGCCGGAACAGACAATTCAAGCGCAAATGCGCCATAATCATATCTGCCATGATGTGATTGCCATCGACAATGACGAGGTACTTCTCCTTATGTTGAAAGAAATGTATGCCCATGAAGGGATACACTGCGATACCTGTACCAATGTTTCGGTACTGATGGAGCTGATACGAAAAAAGGAATACAGCCTGCTTCTGACGGATCTGAATATGCCTGAGATAAGCGGTTTTGAACTGCTGGAACTGTTGCGCTCATCCAATGTAGGCAACTCGAAGAGTATTCCCATAGTCGTGACAACCGCTTCGGGCAGTTGCAGCAAGGAGGAACTTATAGGGCGTGGATTTGCCGGATGCCTGTTCAAGCCGTTCTCCATATCCGAACTGATGGAGATTACGGATAAATGCGCATTAAGCAGCATATTGGATGAAAAGCCGGATTTTTCCACTCTGCTATCTTATGGCAATGAATCCGTCATGCTGGACAAACTGATAGCGGAAACCGAAAAGGAAATGCAGGCGGTCAAGGATGCAGAACAGCGTAAAGACCTCCAAGAACTGGACACACTTACACACCATCTGCGAAGTTCATGGCAGATTCTCCGTGCCGACCAGCCATTGAGGGAACTTTACGCCCAACTTCATGGAAGTGCCACTCCAGATGACGAAGCGATATGCAAAGCGGTGACCGGCTGTGCTGGATAAAGGTGCTGAAATTATCCGGCAGGCAAAAGAAGAAAGGAAAAATACGAAAATGGATAAAACAAGAATCATCGTGGTGGAGGACAATATCGTGTATTGCGAGTTTGTCTGCAACCTGCTGGCACGGGAAGGATTCCGTACCGTGCAGGCTTACCACCTCTCGACCGCGAAGAAACTTCTGCAACAAGCCTCAGACGGGGACATCGTGGTTTCTGACCTACGACTACCCGACGGTGACGGCATCGACCTATTACGATGGATGCGCAAGGAAGGCATGACACAACCGTTAATCATCATGACCAACTATGCCGAAGTGCATACGGCAGTCGAAAGTATGAAACTCGGCTCGCTGGACTATATCCCCAAGCAGCTTGTGGAGGATAAACTTATGCCTCTGCTTCATACCATCCTGAAAGAACGGAGTATCGGACGAAATCGTATGCCCGTTTTTGCCCGTGACAGTTCCGCCTTTCAGAAAATCATGCAACAGATAAGATTAGTTGCCCCTACTGATATGAGCGTGCTGATATTCGGAGAGAACGGCACGGGCAAGGAGCATATCGCCCACCATCTGCATGATAAGAGCAAAAGGGCAGGGAAACCGTTTGTGCCTGTGGACTGCGGTTCACTCTCCAAAGACCTTGCGCCCTCGGCATTCTTCGGACATGTCAAAGGCGCGTTTACGGGTGCGGACAGCACAAAGAAAGGATACTTCAATGAGGCAGAGGGTGGCACATTGTTCTTGGATGAGGTAGGCAATCTCGCATTGGAAACCCAGCAGATGTTACTCCGTGCCATACAGGAACGGAGATACCACCCTATAGGTGACAAGACGGACAAGAGCTTCAATGTCCGCATCATCGCCGCCACCAACGAGGATCTGGAGAAAGCGGTCATTGAAAAACGTTTCCGACAGGATTTGCTGTACCGTTTGCACGACTTCGAGATAACTGTTCCGCCCTTGCGTGACTGTCAGGAGGACATCATGCCGTTGGCGGAGTTCTTCCGTGAGATTGCCAACAATGAATTGGAATGTAGCGTGACTGGGTTCGATGCGGAAGCCCGTAAGACATTGCTGACCCATCCGTGGCCGGGTAATGTCCGTGAGCTTCGGCAGAAGATAATGGGCGCGGTGTTGCAGGCACAGACGGGAGTTGTCATGAAAGAGCATCTGGAACTTGCCGTAACGAAACCGACCTCACCTGTCAGCTTCGCCTTGCGAAACGATGCGGAGGACAAGGAACGCATCTTACGCGCGTTGAAGCAGGCAAACGGAAACCGCAAGGTTGCCGCCGAATTGCTCGGAATCGGACGTACAACGCTGTATAGCAAGTTGGAAGAGTATGGATTAAAGTATAAATTTCAGCAATCATAGCCCGCAACTTGCCGAAAATAGAAGTAACGGTTAAACCGGATTATTCAGCGAAGATAAAAAACGTCCTGTGATAAAAATCATGGGACATTTTGATGTGTATCCGATTTTTATTGCTACTTTTGTACCAAGACGAGAGACATTGACAGCAACTCACAGCAGAACGTAGAAATAGACAGGGTTGCCAAATCATTACCTCATTTTTACCTTATCCTCAGAACTGCTTGCTAATAAAGTGGTTATAAAAATCTTCCAGAATTACAATAATAATCTTTTATCATGGCATTATAAAACAAATTTATACCTTTGTAAACTCAGATTCATAGCATACCATGAAAAAAATAGTTATTAAATTAATATTGGCATTTATCATGTTTGAAGGAACCTCTTGTATAAACGATCCTATTATAATCAGCCCCGATCTGGCGTTTCGGGCGGAAGCTACTACAGGGGAGGGATCGATTTGGCATCCCGATCGCAATACACTTTTCTGGGTAGATATTGAAGGAAAGACGTTATATGAGTATATACCGGACTTGCAAAACTGCCGTTCATGGCAGTTCGACCGCATGGTCTCTACCGTCGTACCGGAAACGGACAGTACGGTAGTCGTCGCTTTACAAAACGAGATCATACGTGTAAACCTAACGGATGGGAACACGGCATCTATCGCCCCAATCCCGGACAATAACGGGAAGATTCGTTGCAACGATGGGAAATGCGACCCGTCCGGACGCTTATGGATCGGCACCATGGGATTTGGCGCGCCTAAAGGGGCTGCCAGCCTTTATTGTGTATGGGCAGACGGAACCGTCGAAACAAAGTTGACAAAAGTCACTATCTCCAATGGGATCGTATGGTCCGCCAACAAGAAATACATGTATTACAACGACACACCTACCCGTAAGATCATACGTTTCCGGTATGACGATAGCTCCGGTGACATATTGTACGATGGCGTAGCCGTAAATATACCCGAGGGCACCGGCTCCCCGGATGGAATGACGATAGATTGCAACGACAACCTTTGGGTGGCTCAATGGGGAGGTGGCGGTGTTTATTGTTACAATCCCTATACCGGCGACCTGTTGACAAAAATTGTCGTACTGGCCCCCCACGTAGCGTCATGCGCTTTTGGAGGGGATAAGCTCGACACGCTTTATATAACGACCGCCCGTGCCGGATTGAGTGAGGAACAGCTTGAGGAATATCCACTAAGCGGTAGCGTATTCTGTTGCAAGCCCGGAGCGAAAGGGGTGCCGGCGAATTGTTTCCATTAAGAATCCGCGAGCTTAATAAATCTAATTAACACAATTGTCAACCAAATATCAATTTAAATTGTTTCCTTTGTAGACATGGCGTGCAAAAGACGAGGCGTGCCCCGTCTCCACAAAAACAAATGCAAATAATTATACAGAATGGCAAAGAATAGACCAGCAAAAAAAGATAACAATAAGGAGAAAAAAGGAAAAAAGGACAAGGGTGTTGGTAAACGTATGAAAAAAGAAGCGATGATCCAAGCCATCATTTCCGTTTTCCAATCCTCTCCCAAGGAACCTTTCAACTATAAACAAATCAGCAAGATCATCGGAGTCGAGAACCAAGTGCAGAAATTGCAGGTGGTAGACATCCTGTATGATTTGTCCGCCGAGGATATCATCACCGAGATCGACCGTGGCCGTTACCGTCTCAACGGATTGGGAACCCTAGCCGTAGGAACTTTCGCACGCCGCAGCAATGGAAAGAATTCTTTCATCCCTGAAGACGGAGGTACGCCGGTATTTATCGCTGAACGTAATTCCGGGCATGCCATGGATGGAGACAAAGTGAAAGTACAGCTTTTCGCCAAACGTAAAGGTGCCGAGCCGGAAGGTGAGGTCGTGGAAATCCTTGAGAGCAAGGAGCGTACTTTCGTAGGTAAACTTCAAGTAGCTAAAGGCTTTGCCTTCTTGATTACGGAAAACAAGACGTTGGCAAACGATATTTTCATCCCTAAGGATAAACTGAAAGGGGGCAAGAACGGCGACAAAGCGATCGTACGTATCGTGGAATGGCCGGATGAAGCCAAGAATCCACTGGGTGAGGTCATCGATATATTAGGTATCGCCGGACAGAATACCGCCGAGATGCACGCGATCCTTGCCGAATTCGGATTGCCTTACAAATATCCTTCCTCGGTAGAAAAAGCGGCGGATAAGATCCCGGAAGCGATCTCTCCGGAGGAAATTGAGAACCGGGAGGATTTCCGGGGGATAACAACCTTCACGATCGACCCGAAGGACGCGAAAGACTTCGACGACGCCCTTTCCGCACGCCGTTTGGATAACGGGAACTGGGAGGTTGGCGTACATATCGCCGACGTAACACATTATGTGAAAACGGACGGTGTCATCGATAAAGAGGCGCAAAGCCGTGCGACTTCCGTTTATCTGGTAGACCGTACGATACCGATGCTTCCTGAGCGACTTTGTAACCAAATATGCTCTTTACGTCCCGACGAGGAAAAATTATGCTTCTCCGCTGTCTTCGAACTAAATAGCGATGCCGTGGTACAAAACTCCCGGATCTGCCGCACGATCATCAAGAGCGACCGCCGCTTTACCTATGAGGAGGCACAAGAAGTGATCGAAACCGGCGAGGGAGATTATAAAGAGGAGATTCTAGCCTTGAACGATCTTGCCAAGAAATTGCGGGAACGCCGTTTCAAGAGTGGCGCTATCAACTTCGACCGCTATGAGGTTAAATTCGAGATCGACGAACAAGGGAAACCGGTCCGTGTTTATTTCAAGGTCTCAAAAGACGCTAATAAGTTAATCGAGGAGTTCATGCTATTGGCAAACCGTACCGTAGCAGAGTTCGTGGGCCGTCCTCCTAAAGGAAAGACTAAGAAGACATTTGTTTATCGTATCCATGAGCTTCCGGACCCAGATAAAATGGAGAATTTCGCCTCTTTTATCCGTCGCTTCGGCTATAAGTTGAAAACAGACGGCACGAAGACGGATGTCTCCAAAGGAATCAACTCCTTATTGGACAATGTACAAGGAAAGCCGGAAGAGAACTTGATCGAGACAGTGGCGATCCGTGCCATGCAAAAGGCCCGTTACTCCACGGAGAATATCGGCCACTATGGCTTGGCTTTCGAATACTATACACATTTCACCTCTCCTATCCGCCGTTATCCGGATATGATGGTACACCGATTGCTGGAACGTTATCTAGCTGGTGGCCGTAGCGTTATACAAAAGAAGTATGAGGATTTATGCGATCATTGTTCCAGCATGGAGCAAGTCGCCGCCAACGCAGAGCGTGCATCCATCAAATATAAGCAAGTAGAATTCATGCAGGATAAGCTCGGCATGGTATTCGACGGCGTTATCTCCGGTGTCACCGAATGGGGGCTTTACGTAGAACTGAACGAGAATAAATGCGAGGGGCTTGTACCAATCCGTGATCTGGATGATGATTACTATGAGTTTGATGAGAAGAATTATTGTTTATTGGGCCGTCGCAAGAAACGTCAATATCGTTTGGGAGACCCTATCACTATCAAAGTAGCGCAAGCGAATCTGGAACGTAAGCAACTCGATTTCCAATTAGCGGAATAAGGCTTTTTTCAAAGTAAGTATAACTTCATCAGACAACGAAGTTATACTTACTTAGGCATTTTGATTATACTTACTAGGACAAGTAAGTATAATTTACTTTTTATCACCAATACATAAGTCCCAGCGCCCCACAAGCGATCAGCCCGATTCCCAACAACGCATAGAAGATACGTGCGCCGCCACGACCGAACCAGTTCACGAAAGTCATCGCCCCGCTGGTTTTAAAGTACCAATCAAAATTACAGATCGCCGCTACGATTGAGAACAATCCCAAAGCGATAAACAAGGATAAGATAAAGTATTCGGAAGGATCCATAGACTTACTTAACCTCTACAGTACGTGAACCGTCCGGATTCTCCGAGATCGTGACATTTACCACATCTCCGGGTAACAACTCATCTATTTTCTCCGGCCATTCAATAAAACATAAAGCTCCGCTATAGAAATAGTCTTCCGTTCCAATATCTTCGGCCTCACTCAATTTATTGATCCGGTAAAAATCAAAATGATAAATCAATTCTCCCGTCGTATCGCTACGGTACTCATTGATAATAGCGAATGTGGGGCTGTTGATCACATCCTCCACACCCAATTCCTCACAGATCGCCTTGATAAAGGTAGTCTTACCGGCCCCCATCGGACCATAGAAGGCAAAGACCGTACGATCATCCATCCCGGCGATAAACTCCTTGGCCGCCTCATGGATCTTATCCAAACTTTCTATTTTTATAGTGCTCATCTTATCTAACTTAACAATTTTCCAATAATGTTTTCACTTCACTTTTTAACGCCGGTAAATGATTAACGACTATCGCCCAAACCAATGTGTCATCCAAACTATCATAAGCATGTATAATCCGATTACGGAAACCAACAATTTGCCGCGTATTATTCAGCGATATACGTTCCGGTTGTTTGTCATATTGATTTAAAGCCTCACCTATAATAGCCAATTGCCTTTCCACCGCACTCTGCGTCTTTAGATCCATTGTATATTCTGTATAAGATCTAGTATTTGCGGTAAACGACTCGATCAAGCTTATCGCCCTCATCATGTCAGACAAATACTTCTTTTCTTTTATTGTCATACAATAGAATTTTTGTTTTATCGATATTCTCCAAAAGAAATGGATTTTTTAAACTTTTCCGAGTAAGCAGATCTACTTTTCTTTGAAAAAAATCTTCTAACTTATCCCATAAAGAAAGTAATTTTTCTCCTTTTTCTAAAGGATCCATATCCTCCATCTCTACCAACAAGTCAATATCACTCCTCTGTGGATTGAATTGCTCTGTCACTGAAGATCCAAACGCATACAACGATTTTATCCCATGATTCTTACATATATCAGAGAACAAGGAAAGATTCTTACGTATTTCATTATGGATAAACATACTTCTTTTTTCGCAAAATTAAACAAAACCTACCATCCACGAACAAAAAAACGATATTTATTTCGGTTCCATCGTAATAAACGGCACCAACATCTCCTCCATCGAGATTCCTCCGTGCTGGAATGTATTTTTATAATAGGATACGTAGTAGTTATAATTATTCGGATAAGCGAAGAAATTCTCTCCGTAGGCGAAAATATACTTACTGCTTAGATTCGGGGAGGGAAGCCCTACTTTTTCCGGGTCCCGGATCTCAAATACCTCTTTTGGATTGTAGTTCAAGTTCTTGCCTACCTTATAGCGTAGATTGGTATTCGTATTCTTATCACCTATCACCTTGATCGGATTCGTTACCCGAATCGTTCCATGATCGGTCGTAACGATTACTTTTCCTCCCCGCTCGGCGATTCGTTTGAACAACTCAAGCGTAGAAGAGTGCTGGAACCATGATTTAGTCAAGCTGCGATAGGCCGCCTCGCTTTGCGCCAACTCACGGATCATCTTGCTCTCCGTACGAGCATGCGAAAGCATATCCACGAAGTTTAGCACAATCACATTCAATTGATTACGAGTAAGAGAAGGGATCGTACCCAACAATTTCTCTCCATATTGGGAATCGTGTACTTTATTATATGAGAAGGTATATTTCTTACGGAACCGATCGATCTGGGTTTGAATCAGTGGAGCCTCATTCAAATTCTTACCTTCCTCGCTCTCCTCATCCACCCACAAATCCGGAAACATCTGCTCTATTTGCGAGGGCATCAAGCCCGAGAATATGGAGTTGCGGGCATATTGCGTGGCGGTTGGCAGTATGCTATAATACAAGCTCTCGTCAAACGTAAAATACTCAGTAAGCAATTCTTTTACCACCCGCCATTGATCCAGCCGGAAATTATCGATCAATATAAAGAAAACCTTCTCGTCATTATCCAACATTGGGAAGACTTTCTTCTTAAACAGGTCGGGGCTCATCAACGGGCGATCGACCGGATTCTGTATCCAGTCCACATAATTCTTCTTCACGAATTTGGCAAAAGCGTTATTGGCCTCTTCCTTCTGCATACGGAGCATATCTGTCATTGCCACTTGGCTGCTTTCCAGTTCCAGTTCCCAGTACACCAGTTTCTTATAGACCTCCATCCAGTCGTCTGTGGTCAAGGAATCATTGATTTGCATACCTATACGACCGAATTCCTGCTGATAACCCACCGTGGTCGTCTCGGAGATAATCACGTTCTTATGGACATTCTTCTTGATAGAGAGAAGCAATTGGTTGGGATTTACCGGTTTGATCAAATAATCCGCGATCTTATTTCCGATCGCCTGATTCATGATACTTTCCTCCTCACTTTTAGTCACCATCACGACCGGCACATTCGGAGCGATCTCCTTGATATGCGACAGCGTCTCCAATCCTGTCAAGCCGGGCATATTCTCATCGAGAAAAATAATGTCAAACGATTGTTCCTTACAGCAGTCAATAGCGTCTTGCCCGCTCACCACCGGAACGACCTCATACCCTTTGTCCTGCAAGAACAAGATATGCGGTTTCAACAAATCAATCTCGTCATCAGCCCAAAGTACTCTATCTTTCTTCGCTGCCATAAGCTTACCTAGTTTATTTACAAATATATGGATAATCCTCCATATAACAACGAAAGAAACGGGATGTTTCGTATTTGATCTCGTAATTTTCCCAAATCCAGATAAGCGAATAGCCAATGAGGAGATCTCCTTCATCAACTCACGAACAGTACTCTCTCTTACTGACTAAGGTTCAAAAATATCCAATTTATCTACAACATCTACAACTATCCTTGTAATCATCTATCTTTAGACGGTTTAGCCTATGGTGGTAGATAAAAAACATCTACAATTATCAGGCCCTATCTACCATCATTTACTACTTTTCTATCTCTAAACAGAACGATCTCTCCACACTTGCCGCAATCATCATACGGTCTCTTCCTTATACAGACAAAACATTAACATATAAGCTTATACAGTTTTTATCCATGAAAAACTAAAGTTTTATACCGCTAAAACCTTTGTTTTCCGCTTAGGAAACTTTTGTTTCTATATAGGGAAACTAAGGTTTCTTCGGCACGAAACTTTTGTCTTCTGTAGGAATGAAGAAAATAGTTCCCTAGGAACTATGTTCATGACTATTTAGTGCCAAATGCCTTTTATGTTAAAACTCCAAAAGATAAGGCAAATATATTGATTTCTTTTAGCAAAACACAATCTTTTCTATTCTAAATCAATATTGTCTTATATTTTATTGACATAACTATATGATTTCAGGGCATAAAAGTCCCACCGGTTAGTCTATTTACGCTCTGTAGATACAATATGTGAATTAGGAAGAAGCGTAGTTTGTAAATACCGAATATAGTTCCTAGGGAACTTTGAAGAACTTAGTTTTACTCCAGAAGTCATGTAATCTTATTTTTATTACTCAGCTTATAATGGCAAAAGACAATTTTAACATTATTTACGAACGAAACTATCAACGATCGTTCATGTTCGCTAAATCATACGTACATGATGATATGATAGCAGAAGATATCGTATCCGATTCTCTTGTGAAGTATTGGAGACTAATCTCCACCCAAAAAGGAGAAGCAACAGAAGCTCTTTTACTTTCGATCTTGAGAAATAAAGCTCTCGACTACTTACGCCATAAAGCTGTACATGATGCTGCGATCGAAAATCTAGAAGAAATAAAAAAGCGAGAACTAAGCATCCGCATATCCACTTTAGAGGCTTGCGATCCAGAAGAAATTTTCCGGGAAGAGATACGCACAATCCTTCAGCGCACCCTACAATCATTGCCCGAACAAACTCGCAGGATATTCGAGATGAGTCGTTTCGAAAACAAAACAGTGAAAGAAATCGCTATAGAAACTAACCTCACCGTAAAAGGAGTAGAATACCACATTACCAAGACTTTAAAAGTATTACGTATCAATCTAAAAGATTATCTTCCCTTATTCTATTTTCTTTTTTCTTGACTTTTCTCGTTTTTCCACTAGGGATCTATCTTGCAGCATCGTTTATTATTTATAAAGCGAAATTAATAGATACCATGAAGGAATTACTACAACGATACATAAAAGGAGAGGTTTCAGAGAAAGAAAGACTGAAAATAGCATCATGGTTAGACGAAAGCCCTGAAAACATGCGTGAATTTCTGGTTTTACGCAAATTATATGACATTTCACTTTGGCAAGCCAATACAGATAAGACAAATTCCGTAAAGAAAGTACATTATTCCATACGGAAGATAATGGCCGAGATCTTAAAAATCGCAGCCATCTTTCTAATCGGCTTTTGGGGAAGCAAACAACTGCAGATACAACAATCGAACAAGAAACAAATGCAAACCATTCATGTCCCTGCCGGACAACGGGCAGAGGTCACCTTAGCCGATGGTACGCATGTATGGCTAAACTCTCGCTCAACCCTAAAATTTCCTGAACAATTCAGCGCAAACACCCGAAACGTGGAATTAGACGGCGAAGGTTACTTCTCTGTCCAGCACAATGAAAATAGTCCATTTACCGTACATACCCAAAATCATGATGTTCAAGTATTAGGTACAGAGTTCAATGTAAAAGCTTACCATAACACATCCTTGTTCGAAACCGCCCTTTTAAAGGGTAGTGTAAAAATCAGTTCCCCTAATTTAAGAAATGGATTACAACTCAAGCCTAATGAAATCGTTAGTATAGAGAATAGGATGCTCAAGAAATCTACAATTAATAATAGCGACTATTTTAAATGGAAAGAAGGCCTGTTCTGTTTTGAGAATGAATCAATCCAAGATCTAATAAAGAAACTAGAACTTTATTATGATACTACGATTGAGATCCAACGTCCCTCATTGTTGAAACATCACTATTCCGGCAAATTTCGTATTCAAGATGGAATAGAGCATGTATTAAAAGTACTTCAGTTAAAACATAAATTCACATACATCAAAGATGACGATAAGAATCTAATAATCATAAAGTAAGAACAGAATGTTAACCTTATAAATCATGTATGCCTATGAGATAAAAAATATCAAAAAAGAAACGGTATATAAAAACCGGGAAATGCGGCAACACTCCCCGGAAAGAATCAATACCACATGCACTTAAATCATCAGTATCAAATTCAAGAGTTACAAATGTATGAAAAATCAAACAAAAAGAGTTATGAAGTTAACTTTTATAACACTATTTCTATCAACCACAGGAATGTTTGCATCTGTTAATTCGCAAAATACACGGGTCAATATCCATGTGAACAATGCAAACACTCAAATTGTCTTAAACGAAATCGAAAAACAAACAGACTATCTCTTTGTGTACGACACCAAAGAAATAGATCTAAATCGTAAGGTTTCCGTAGAGGCGCAAAATAAAACCGTAGCAGATGTGTTATCATCTGTCTTTACCCAAACAGACATCTCATATGCGATGGAGGGTAATAACATCATGTTAATGCGAAAAAACACTTCTGTTACACAACAGAGTAACCGGAGAATTACCGGTGTTGTGAAAGACGCAATTGGTGAACCTATCATTGGAGCAAATATCGTGGAGAAGGGAACCACAAACGGTATAATCACCGACATTAACGGAAATTTCAGCCTTATGGTCTCCGAGAACGCCATCTTGCAAATTTCCTATATCGGATATCAGACACAAGAAATCCCGACCAAAGGGCAGACGAACATCCAAATTACCATGAAGGATGACGCACAAGCATTGGATGATGTCGTTGTTATCGGTTATGGTACGCAACGCAAGAAAGACGTAGCCGGATCTATCTCTTCCATATCTACGAAGGATTTATCTATTCAATCATCCGGGAATATACAGAACCTTCTTCAAGGTAGGTTATCCGGTGTGTCCGTAACAACTTCCGGCGTAGCTGGCGATGCTCCTGCTATCCGTATTCGAGGTGTCGGAACACTGAATAATAACAGCCCGTTGTATGTCATTGATGGTTTTCCTACAAAAAGCGAGATCGCATCCCAAATAAATCCTTCAAGTATAGAGTCTGTACAAGTATTGAAGGATGCTTCCTCCGCCTCTATCTATGGTTCCCAAGCAGCTAACGGGGTTATCTTAATCACGACAAAGCAAGGTAAAGAAGGAAAACCTACCGTTGACGTAAAAGTAAACGTAGGCGTGCAACTTCCCACCAACTTGCCGGAAATGCTAAACTCCCAACAATATGGAGAAGTCTTGTGGAACGCGATGAGAAACGCCGGGTTAACACCACAGCATGACCAATATGGCAACGGAGCTACACCCGTCATTCCTGATTATATTCTACCGGCAGGAGCCATGGAAGGCCAGGTAGATCTCAGCACTTATAATACTGCGGAAAATCAATTTATGCGCGCTAATAAGATCGGAACTAATTGGGCTGATGAAGTTTATCGCCCCGCACCGACTACAAACATTGATATCAGCGCACAAGGAGGTGGCAATGGGTCTAAATATTTCTTGAGCGCAAACTATTATAAACAAGAAGCTCTTGTAAAATGGGCGGGCTATGATCGCTTCTCTTTACGAGCCAATTCTCAATTTAAGATTTTGAGCTTCGCCACATTAGGATCAAACCTAAGCGCAACTTACTCTAAATACAAAGGAAGCAAATCAGACCATGAGGCCGTACGTATGGCTCCGCTTATTCCGGTTTATGACGTAGAAGGTAATTGGGCCGGAACAAAAGCTAATGGTTTAGGTGATTCCAAGAATCCGGTAGCCCAACTTTATAATCAAAGAGAGAATTACAATGACAACCTCAACTTGTTAGGTAATTTGTATTTGGATATCAATTTCTTGAAATACTTCCAATTCAAGACAAATGTCGGCGTAAACGTTGAGGATAGCGGCTCCAAAGAGTTCAATCCAAAAACTTATTGGAACAAAGGAGACGCAAATACGCTAGTGAATTCTTTAAAGGAAGCAAGAGGCCGTAAATCAGAATTGGTTTGGAACAATACTTTGACCTTCACGAAAAAATTTCGTGAAACACATAATCTGAATGTTTTGCTAGGTACAGAAGCCATTAGTTCTAAAATAGAGAATCTCTCTGCTTATAGAAGTAATTTTATTATCGAGGATCCCGATTATAGATACCTTGACGCTGGCGAATCCAACAAGGACAATACAGGCAACGCAAATGAATACGCTTTGTTCTCTCTGTTCGCACGTGTCAATTATCAATATAAAGACAAATATTATTTAGGGGCTATTATTCGTCGAGATGGGTCCTCACGTTTTGGTGCGAATCATAGATATGGTACTTCCCAGGGGTAAACGCCGCATGGAGACTTACGGAAGAAAACTTCATGAAAGGGCAAGATATTCTTAGTGATTTGAAAATCAGAGCCAGTTACGGTTTGACAGGAAATCAGGATATCGATAACTACGCATTTGCGTCCATGTATTATACGAATATCTCAACTAGCAGCTATCCTATAGCGGGAGATCCAAACTCTGTCACTCAAGGTATCAGTAAGGAGAGCATTGGTAATCCGGATCTTAAATGGGAGACGACTACACAAACAAACATTGGTATCGACGCAGGTCTTTTTAATAATAAACTGAATTTGTCATTCGATTTCTACCATAAATATACTACCGACATCTTGCAAAGAATTACTTATCCTTCTACCGGAGGAGTGGCAAGTGCCCCATTTATGAATATCGGTGAAATGCAAAATAACGGATATGAATTGAATATCAATTTCCAGAATACGACAGACTATGGTTTCCGGTACGAATTAGGGCTCATTTTGTCCGGATATCGTAATGAGGTAAAGAAATTAGCTTCAAATCAATTCATATCGAACACATATACAAGAACAGAAGTAGGTCATCCGATTTCCTCTTTCTATGGCTATGTGATCGATGGTATTTTCCAAACACAAGGCGAGGTCGACTCGCATGTAGAACAGTCAGACAAAGCAATCGGCCGTTGGAAATATAGAGATGTGAATAATGACGGAAAAATAGACAGCCAAGATAGGGCCTATATCGGTAATCCTCACCCTGATTTCGAGTACTCTTTCAGTTCACGCTTCTATTACAAGAACTTCGATTTATCTCTTTACATTCAAGGCAGCCAAGGAAATGATATTTGTTTCGCATCGAAAGGCGGTAGGGATGGCCTTGATTTCTGGGGAGATTATTTCAATAAAAGTACCCGTATATTGAATACTTGGACTCCTGAAAACAGAAATGCGGAACTGCCGGAGATCAATATCTTGAATCCAAATGATGAGGCAGGTAAGGTTTCTTCATACTTAATTGAAGATGGTTCTTATATTCGTTTGAAACAATTAGAATTAGGATATACCCTTCCAAAACAAACGCTTTCGAAAATTGGACTCCAGCAATGTCGTGTTTATTTGAATGCGGAAAACTTATTAACATTGACAAAGTATAACAATATTGATCCCGAAGTAAAGAACGGTGATGACAAGAATATGGGTGTCGATTATATGAATAATATGCCGCTGGCACGCGTATTCTCTATTGGTTTCAATTTATCATTCTAATACTTAAAATTAAATAAGCATGAAAAATCTATTTCATATAGTGAAAAAAACGTTCACATGGGTAACCGTCACGATGGCTGTTAGCCTGTTTAATGGCTGCTCTGATTTTTTGGATAAGCAACCATTAGGCAAATTGAATGAGTCTGTATTAACAGATGAAAGTACCGTGAATAAACTCCTTATTGCCTGCTATAGCCCATTAAACGGATTTATCAACGGAGTTTGGGGAATAACAAGTGGTCCGGATAATGTCTTCTACGGAGATATGTGCGCTGGAAATATACATAAAGGAAGTACTACCGGCGATCAAGGCGCACTGCTACAGATGGAGCGTTATGTCGCTACTGCTGAAAATGGTCGTATCCGGGATAAATGGATACTGGTATATGGAGCTATTGAGCGTTGCAACGACGTACTTCGTATGCTGAATGATAATAAAATTGATGGCTTATCAGAAGAAAGTGAAATGGAAATTAGAGCAGAAGCTCGTTTCCTAAGAGGATATTATCATTTTGAAGCGAAAAAAATCTGGAACATGGTCCCTTATATTGATGAATACGTAGAAGATCCGCAAAGAAGGGTTCCCAATGACAAAGATATTTGGCCTAATATTGAGGAAGACTTCTCTTTTGCTACCGGAATTTTACCGGATAATCAGAGTGAGCCTGGAAGACCTACGAAAAACGCCGCTAAAGCGTTCTTGGCCAAGGCTTATTTATTCCAACAAAAATACAGCGAGGCAAAAGTTTTATTAGACGAAGTCATCACTAGCGGAAAATATAAGTTACTTGACAATTATTTTGATAACTTCAATGCGGAGCAAAACAATAACGCAGAAGTGGTATGGTCTAACCAGGTAGCGGTAAATGTAGCGGGAGCTGGCTACGATCGTAGCCAACGTGGTTTCGACTTATCTTATCCCAATGCTCCAGATCAACCAAACTTAAGTGGAGCCGGATTCCAACAACCTACTTTCGACTTAGTGAATGCCTATCAAGTAGACGAAAATGGCCTACCCATGATTGACACATACGCTAACCATGAATTCAAAAACGACCAAGATATCGAATCTAGCGAGGCATGGGAACCGGATATGGAAACCCCTGTAGATCCGAGATTAGACTGGGTCGTTGGTCGTAGAGGGGTTCCATATCATGATTGGGGATTGCACCCAGGAAAAGCTTGGATCAGGGATCAAGTCAGCGCAGGTCCTTATAACCAAAAAAAGTGGATTATATTAGAAAACCAACTTGCTACATACGCTTATGACAATACAGCAAAATTTAACGCAATGAATTTCAATATTATTCGATACGCCCAAGTATTATTGTGGGCAGCGGAATGTGAGGTAGAGGTTGGTAACCCTGAGAAAGCAAAAGAATATGTCAATATGATTCGTCAAAGGGCCAAAGACGGATCTTACGTGAGATTAGGAGATGAAGCGCCTTTTGGCAATGGTCCAGCTGCCGCCAATTATAAAGTGGATATCTATAAGGATTCATGGGCAGGACTAAGTAAAGATGTATTACGAAAACGTGTACGATTTGAAGAACGCTTGGAACTTGCGTTAGAAGGTCATTTCTTCTTCGATTTGGTACGTTGGGATATCGCTGAGGATTTTTTAAATAAATATATCGAAAGAGAAAAAAGACATATCCAATATTTAAATGGAGCCGTTTTTGATAAGAACCATCGCTATTACGCTATTCCTCTAACTGAAATAGATAGAAGCTATGTCGATGGTAAACCGACGTTGACACAGAATCCGGGATATTAATTATAGTAAGTGTGAGGGGGTATCATAATATCCCCTCCACTTTTATCCACAAAAGATTTGAATATGACACAATATCTAAAGTCACTTTATCTATGCATTTGTTTACTGGGGGGATTTATATCTTGTCAAACAAATGAAAGTATCACTCAAGATGAGGAGATACAAACAATCATGGAAGGAATCTCGAATCAAGCGGGTCAAGAAAAAAATCCTTATCTGACAGCAGGAGATAAAACCTACATAATAGGTACGCAAGATGGAAACTTCCCTGATCTTGGTGGACATACTCCCGGAGAGATGGGAGGAGTTTGGAATCATTTGATCAAGCTATTAGATGGCTTTTGGGTAAAAATGACAGATAATAAAGGTAATTCTTGTTGGTTGGAAAACGCAATACAATATACGAATTATCCTTTTGGAAGTAAATTTGAGTACGCTCCTTTATTTAATAATAGTATCCGTGTCAATCGTTTCCAATTTTGCCCACAAGGAAAAAATGGTGTTGTTATTACCTATACCATCGAAAATGTATCGGATTCAGAGCAAACAGTCCTTTTTGATTTTGTCGCAAAAACAGATTTGTTGCCTGTATGGTCATCCGGGACAATCGGGTTAAAAGACGCAAATGATGTCGTGAACTGGGATGCCCAAGATGCCATTTTTAAAGCGAAAGATTTAGGTAATAACTGGAACGTGATTTGGGGAGCGGATCAACATACGAGTATTTATCAACTAGATGCTCCTACTTATATAAATACGCAAGGAACGGGTAAAAGTGCCTCTTCTACTTATACGATTACACTTCCTAAGAATCAGGAGAAAAAACTTTCTTTCGTCATCGCAGGATCAAAAGACAGTGAGGAGGATGCCCTAAAAAGTTACAAAGACATCTTTGCGAACCATTTCGAAATGTTGGAAGATAAAAAAATGTATTACACCCAATTATTAGAGAGAGGACGGATTAACATTCCAGATAAAAAGTTACAAGAGGTTTATAACTGGTGCAAAATCAATACGGAATGGCTTGCGGCAGATATGGAAGGTGCAGGACGCTTTCTGGGAGCGGGCGCAATTGAATATCCATGGTTATTCGGTTGTGATAATTCTTATTCATTACAAGGCCTTGTCGCTACAGGTGACCAAAAATTAGCAAAAGAGACATTGAGAGTTATCAAAGAGATGTCAGAGAAAGCCAATGGGAATGGCCGTATTTTGCATGAAATGGCATTCAACGCATTCGTCAGCCACAAAGGAAATACTCAAGAGACTGCTCATTTTGTCATCGCTGTATGGAATGTTTATAAATGGACTGGTGATAACAAATTCCTTGCAGACATGTATCCTTATATGCAAAAAGGTCTGAACTTCCTTTTGAAAGATATGGATACAAATAAGAATATGTTCCCCGAAGGGTATGGAATCATGGAAGTTAGGGGATTAAATGCGGAATTGATCGATGTCTCTGTTTATACTCAGCAAGCACTGGAAGTTATGTCGCAGATTGCCTTAATAATGGGAGAAGAAGCATTTGCCAGTGAGTGCGCCTCGCAAGCAATCGATTTGAAAGAAAGGATAAACGACCTATTTTGGGATAAGGATTTAGAAATTTATTGTGATTTTTATGGAACGAGAGAGCAAGCCTTAGAAACGACTAAAGGTGCTATCGAACAGGTTCGTAATACAGAATACAGGTGGGATGTTGCCGAGGTTTCCTTACAGGAATATGATGATAGCAAGAAAAAGCATATCGCAATGTATGAGGATATGTATAAACAATTTGAAGCGTATCCAACTGGTATTATGAAAGGATGGTTAACTAACAAGAATTGGGTAATAAGCACTCCAATAGAAACTCATATTGCCTCAGAAGACAGAGCTATTCGGCAATTGGATAAAGTACGAAAAGAGCATTGCGGCGAATATGGTCCTTATTTATCCGCAGTCGAAAGAGATCGCATGATGACTATCGCAACAGGCGTACAAGCGATGGCCGAATGCGCTTACGGACGTGTAGATGAGGCTTTATGGTATATCAATCGCATCGTCGATACATTTGGCCGTACACTTCCGGGATCAATTAATGAGATGATGCCTGATTATGGCTGCCCTGTTCAAGCATGGACCATCTATGGTATAGCAACACCTTTGATTCGTTATATATATGGCATACAACCAGAAGCCTATAAAAAGACCTTGACCCTAAGTCCTAATTTACCATCAGATTGGGACTTTATTGAAATGAAAGATCTTCCTGTTGGAAATAATAAGATTAATTATAAAGTAAAACAACTGGAAGATGGATTGGAAATCACGTTAGATACAACTGAAAAGGATTGGAGTTACCTATTAAGACCGGAAAAACAACCTATCAAGCGATTTATCGTGAATGGTAAGGAACAACGGATTTAGAGAGAGACGGGGCATGCCCCGTCTCCACATATAGACACCGCCTCATAATGATCTAAAATTAAAACAGATAACCCCAACTATTTTGAGTAAATAGAACTTAGTCTGAATTCCGTATTCAAGACCTCTTTCCACTCTAACCTTTTACTATCAATGCGATAAATGGACAACAATCAATTTCTTTCATCCCATATTATACTTGAGATAACCGGAAAGCGGGGAAAATGAAAGTATGATTACTTTAACTATTTTTCTATCAAAAATTCCTACTTTTACCGCTAAATCTGTATTGAAGATGAAAGGAGACGATTTTAATATCATTTATGAACGGAATTACCGACGGTCATTCCTGTTCACCAAATCATATGTACATGATGACATGGTGGCTGAGGATATCGTAGCTGAATCGCTTGTAAAATATTGGCGACTGGTCTCTGCTGGAGAAAACGAGATAACAGAAGCCTTATTGCTCACGATTTTGAAAAATAAAGCCCTTAACTATTTACGCCATAAAGCCATACATGATGCCGCTATTGAAAATTTAGAGGAAATAAAAAATAGAGAACTAAGCATTAGAATTTCCACACTCGAGGCTTGCGATCCGAAAGAGATCTTCTCTGATGAGGTCAATAGGATCATCCACAAAACTTTAAAAAACTTACCAGAACAAACTCATCGAATATTCGAGATGAGCCGCTTCGAGAATAAAACCGTAAAAGAAATAGCGGATGAGACAAACCTCACCATAAAAGGTGTAGAATACCACATAACCAAGGCTTTAAAAGCTTTGCGTATCAACTTGAAAGACTATCTACCCTTATTTTATTTTCTTTTTTCTTAATTTTTTTCATTTTTCCACTAGGGATTTAGCGCACAGCGTTGTTTTTATAATAGAAAATAAATTAACAGACATTCATGGAGCAATTACTACAACGGTACATAAGAGGTAAGGTTTCCGAAGAAGAGAGACTGAAAGTAGTGTCATGGCTGGACGAAAGTCCTGATAACATGCGTGAATTTCTGGCTTTACGTAAATTATATGATATTTCACTTTGGCATACGGATACAGAGCAAAAAACACTTCATAAAAAATTTATTCCAACAATTCGACGTATCGCAATCGAAACACTAAAAATAGCAGCGATCTTTTTAATTGGAATCTTTGTTACTAAACAATTCGTAGAACAAAAAGTAGAGGATATACAAATACAAACCATCCATGTACCCACAGGTCAGCGAGCTGAGTTAACTTTAGCGGACGGGACACATGTTTGGCTCAACTCTCGCTCGACATTGAAATTTCCTAATAAATTCGGCACAAATAAACGGAACGTAGAACTTAACGGAGAAGGGTATTTTTCTGTACATCATGACAAAAAACGTCCTTTTACCGTACAAACCGAAAAATACGCAATTCATGTATTGGGTACCGAATTTAATGTTAAGGCATATCACAACAGTCCTTTATTTGAGACAGCATTATTAAATGGCAGCGTAGAAATATCTTCCTTAACTATGCCGAAAAGATTACGCCTAAAGCCGAACGAGATGGCGATCGCAAGTCAGGAAGGATTAAATACATCCCATATTCCTGACTACAACTACTTTAAATGGAAAGAGGGATTATTCTGTTTCGAAGACGAGTCGATCCAAAGTTTAATAGAAAAGTTACAGCTTTATTATGATATTAAAATTGATGTTCAACGACCATCCTTACTTCAATACCGTTATTCCGGCAAATTCCGTATCAAAGACGGAATTGACCATGTATTGAAAGTATTACAATTAAAACATAAATTCACTTATACAAAAAATGAAGAGACGAATCTAATCGTGATAAAATAAATATTTAGTCGTTAACCTTTTAAATACAGAATATAGAGAATGAAAACATAACAAACAATTAACAGCACAAATTACACAAAAAGGGAGATGCTGCAACATCCCCCTTCCGTAAGTCAGTACCAGACTTGCGAAAATAAATTCATTTAGTACTAACAAATAAGACATTACAAATGTATGAAAAAAATTTGTAACGGGCATTTTATGTCCCCTTTTAACACAGAAGACAAAACATTTCGAATAATGAGATTAACATTCATTGCATTATTTGTATTCAGTTTCAGCTTACTCGCATCCGTACATTCACAAACGATGCGCATCAATATCAATGCTAATAATGAATCTACGCATTCATTAACAGAACAGATAGAACAGCAAACTGATTATTTATTCATTTATAATACAAATGAAATCGACTTAAACCGTAAAGCATCCGTACACGCTCAAGACCAAACGGTAATGGATGTTTTGTCACAAATTTTCAGAAACACGAATATTGGATATGCGATTGAAGGCAGTAATATCATGTTGATGAAGAAAGATGAAAAAGCAGAACAACAACAGGATAACAATAAGGTCTCAGGAACAATTACAGATAAATCCGGAGAACCTATTATCGGTGCTAACGTCGTTATAAAAGGAACAACTAACGGAACTATTACAGATATAGATGGTAATTATACGTTAGATGTTCCTGTTTCTGCCATCTTGCAGATTTCCTATATCGGATATTTGACACAAGATGTTCCTGTAAATGGGAAACAACAAATCAATATTCGTTTAGTAGAAGATACGCAACAATTAGACGAGGTGGTAGTGGTTGGCTACGGTACACAGAAAAAAGGGGAATTAACTTCATCTATTTCCAGCATAAAAAGTGAAACATTCATTCAAGGTTCAGTGCAAGACGCAGCCCAGTTGCTTCAAGGAAAGGTTGCGGGACTTGGCATTGTCATGCCAAATGGTGATCCGACGTCTTCATCCCAAATTGTATTGCGTGGTATCGGCTCACTAAAAGGAGACCGGGTGCCATTAGTTATTGTCGATGGAGTTCCGGGTGATATGAGCACTGTTGCACCAGAAGATATCGAAAGCATAGATGTTATAAAAGACGGCTCAGCCGCCGCCATTTATGGAACCAGAGGAAATAATGGTGTTATTTTCATCACCACAAAAAAAGTGAAAGGAGAGATACCTGTAACTATTGATATTCAAGCTTATGTCACTACCCAGCAAATCAAAAAAAGATTAGATATGATGGATGCCGATCAATACCGTCAATTAGTAAAACAAGGGAAACCCGGCGCTATTGATTATGGTTACGACACAGATTGGCTAGACCAGATATTAAGGACTCCTATTTCTTACGTAACTAATGCCAGTCTACGCGGAGGTAATCGCAACTCTAATTATATCGCAAACATAAACTATAAGTCTGGCCAAGGCATTATCAAACGCTCAGACAATAGAGTATTAACCACACGATTGGAAATCAACCACTCTATGTGGGATAACTTATTAAAGTTTAATTTAAACATCATGGGTAAAGAACAAAGATATACAGCCTTAGGAGATGGCAAAAGCTTCAATGGGGAAATTTACCGAAATGCGTTAATCAATATTCCAACTGAACGTCCGAAAGACGATAACGGAAACTGGATTGAACATCCGACAATGAACGGATATATGAATCCGGTAGCTGCGCTATATGAAAGTAATGGCGAGAATAAAAGTACCCAATTACGTACATTCGGAACCGTTACATTGACTCCCATGGATGAATTTTTCGTAAAAGCATTAGTGTCGAGAACCTCTTATAATCAAACCCGCGGATATGCTGAAACTAAAAAACACATATCAACTGTCCGCAATGGCAAAAACGGGTTTGCTTCTCGTGGAACAACAGCTTCTATCGATAATCTGTTAGAGATCACAGCCCAATACAAAAATAATTTTGGTGCTCATAATCTTACTGGTTTAGCGGGTTATTCTTATCAAGACAATACCTATGAAAATTATTGGATGCAAAACTGGGATTTTCCATCCGATCAATATAGCTATAATAATATGGGGGCTGGAGCTGCCTTAAAAAGAGGAGAAGTTGAGGAAAAGTCTGAAAAAAACAAGTCTAAGTTAATCGGTGTATTTGCTCGTATCAACTATAGTTTCAATGATCGTTATTTAGCATCTGTCAGTATCCGTCATGAAGGAGCTACACAATTCGGAGCTAATTATAAATGGGGAAATTTTCCTGCCGTATCCGTAGGTTGGAATATACATAATGAGGAATTCATGAGCTCCTTACATTTTATCAGTAGTTTGAAAGCTCGTTTAGGTTTTGGTGTAACGGGTTCCATTCCTGAAGATCCATATATGTCATTAAGCCGCTTGACCAGCGATAAGAATCTCTATACTGGTTCTGGCTGGCTCCCTTCATTAAAACCTTCAAGTAACGCAAATCCAAACCTGCGTTGGGAAAAAAAAGAAGAGTGGAACTTAGGAGTAGACTTCGGCGTTCTTGATAACCGTATCAGTGGATCTATAGACCTTTATAAACGCACGACAAAAGATATGCTATGGAACTATCAAGTAGCCACTCCTCCTTATTTATATCAGGAAATCCTCGCAAACGCAGGAACTATGCAAAATAAAGGACTAGAGATACACCTCAGTGCAATCCCAGTACAAACAAAAGAATTCTCATGGACAACTAGCTTTAATTATTCGACCAACAAAAATAAGTTGGTTGCCTTATCCAACGAGGAATTCCAATTAAAATCCGGTTATATAGAAGATGGCTGGACTGGCGAACCTATCCAACAATATACCCATCGAATATTTGAAGGGGGTGAGGTTGGTAATTTCTACGGTTTTAAAACTATTGATATAGATAGCGAAGGACGTTGGATTATTGAAGATAAAAACGGTAATCCAAAACCGATCTCAGAGCAACAAGCAGAAGATAAAAAAATTATTGGAAATGGCCTGCCCAAACACCTATTAAGCTGGGATAACAGTTTTACCTTCAAAAATTTCGACTTAGGTATAACTATGCGAGGTGCATTCGACTATGACATCCTCAACTACCCCCGCATGTTTTATGAATGTCCTGTAAACTTGACCCGGGGAAATTTGCTTGCCACAGCTTATGAACCGAAGTACGGAAAGACTGTACTAAACGACCAACAGGAACTTCAATATGTTAGCTATTTCATCGAAAGAGGAAACTTTTGGAAAATTGATAATATCACCATTGGTTATACCTTAAAACTTAAGAATGATTATTTAAAAAGGATACGTATATACGCAACCGGTAATAACCTATTCACATTTACAGAATACAGTGGATTAGACCCTGAGGTTAATACGCAAGGACTTAATCCCGGATGTGATGAATTAGGCCGTTACCCTTCTACACGTTCCTTTACTTTAGGCGCAATGTTTACTTTTTAAAATAAATAAACTCATGAATACAATTAAAAAACATATAAATATCTTATTATTAGGTTGCTGTTCATTGAACTTTATTTCCTGCACAGACCTAACCGAAGAAATCTTCTCTGACATTACTGAAGATAGTTATAAATATGAAGCTGGAGACGCAACTAAAGTAGTTGGTGCCGCTTATACCAATCTTCAAGATTGGGGATATTGCGGTTCCGGACAAGCTCCAATGCTGAGTCAAGAAATATGTACCGATGCCGCAGTGTTCCCCGCTAATGGTTCCGGTTGGGATGATGGAGGTGTATTTCGTAGAATGCATCAACATTCATGGAACTCCGAACAATTACAAGTGAATCGTTTATGGGAAGTTTGCTATTCCGGAATTATCTTGGCAAACCGGGCTATCAGCATTATCAACCAAGATGATTTTCCTTTTGCCGCTAATGAAAACAAGGCTGCCATGATCGCTGAATCTCGAGCATTACGTGCTTTCTATTACTGGTACATCATGGATAATTTCGGAGATGCTCCTTTAGTCACGGAACCCACCTCAGAATTACCTGTAAAAACATCCCGGAAGGATCTTTATGATTTTATAGTCAAAGAACTAAAAGAGTCTTTCAGCGATCTCCCAACAGAGAAAAATGAATCTAATTATGGAAGATTCACATTATGGGGAGCTAAAGCCCTCCTCGCTAACGTATATTTGAACGCAGAAGTATATACAGGTGATCCCCAATGGAATGCTTGTATTCAAGAGTGTGATGATATTATTAATTCCGGAAAATACAGTTTAGACATTAATTATAGCGATCCATTTAAGGCACACAATGAAAACTCATTAGAAAATATATTAGTCATTCCTTATGATGAAATATTTGCCACTGGATTTAACTATCATTTAGCCGCCTTACACGGAGCAAACCAAAAAACGTATGATCTAGTTGGAAGCCCTTGGGGAGCTGGGGCCTATAAAGGAATACCTCAATTCATCGACACCTATGATCCAGATGACGAACGTTTAAATGCGACTTGGCTAGGAGGTCCCCAATACGCATCTGACCGGACACCTCTCACAGGCTCTTATGACTTAATGGGACAACCGCTTATCTTCGTCAACAAAATGCCCAACGGAATTTTCACTGGTGAGGCAGAAGGATATCGCTGGTTAAAATATGAGGTTGAGATGGGAGCCAGAAGTGAACTAAATAATGATTTGGTCTTATTCAGACTTACGCAAGTCCATATGATGAAAGCAGAATGCCTTTTACGTACTGGGAAAGCAGATCAAGCAGCGTCTATTGTAAGTATGGTCAGAAAAAGAGCTTTTAAAGAACATCCTGAAAAAGCAATTGTCTCAGGAGCGCAATTACAAGAAAAATCCTGTTATAAATACGGTACGGTAGAAAACTATGTATTAACTTCGCAAAATCAAGTTTATCCGGAAAAATTCGGACGTTTCTATGATGAACTAGGTTGGGAATTCGCTGGAGAATCTTATCGCCGGAGAGATATGATACGTTTCGGTCATTTCACAAAAGCTAAATGGTTATCTCATGAGCCGAATGGAGATTATAAAACGGTATTTCCCTTACCTCAAAAAGTAGTAGATACCAATCCGAATCTGGAACAAAATCCGAATTATCAATAATAACATAGAGGGTATGTCTCTATATTGACATACCCTCCTTTAATCTCAATTTCTAAAGCTATATGAAGCAATACCTTTTACTCGCTGCGTCTGCCTTTCTTTTGCAAGGGTGCCAGACCTCTAAAGAAGATATAAAGGAACAGCCTTTGAAAATGATCGAGCAGATCGATTTCTCTCATGTGAAAATCAATGATAACTTTTGGTCACCCAGACTCAGTAAACATGTCTCGGCGACCTTGCCTGTCTGTATCGATCAAATAGAGAATCAAACCGGGCGTATCCGTAATTTCGAGAATGCAGCGAAAGGGGAAGGAGAGCATTCCGGCATTTTCTTTGATGATTCCGATGTATATAAAGCGTTAGAAGGTATGGCTTATAGCCTGATCAACAATCCGGATCCCGAGCTGGAGAAGAAGGCGGACGAATGGATTGATAAATTCGCTGCCGCCCAACAACCAGATGGCTACATCAATACCTTCTATACACTCACCGGATTGGATAAACGGTGGACCAATATGGACAAACATGAGATGTACTGCGCCGGACATATGATTGAGGCTGGAGTGGCGTATTATCAAGCTACTGGAAAGCGCAAGTTATTAGACGTATGTATCCGCATGACAGATCATATGATGAGCCAATTCGGACCGGGAAAACGGCATTGGGTACCGGGACATGAGGAAATAGAACTGGCGCTTGTCAAGCTTTATCAAACCACCCAAGAGCAGAAATATCTGGATTTCGCTTATTGGCTGCTGGAGGAACGTGGACACGGTCACGGCACTATGGGTGATGAAGGTAAATGGGACCCGGTTTACTATCAAGATATCGTTCCCGTCCGGCAACTTACCGATATCTCCGGGCATGCGGTACGATGTATGTATTTGTATTGCGGTATGGCTGATGTGGCTGCCTTGAAGAATGATACGGGATATATAGCCGCCATAGATCGTCTATGGGATGATGTGGTACACCGCAATATGTATATCACCGGGGGAATCGGTTCATCCCGGGATAACGAAGGGTTTACGGAGGATTACGATTTACCGAACCTAGATGCTTATTGCGAGACTTGCGCTTCTGTCGGAATGGTGCTTTGGAACCAACGTATGAACCAACTTACCGGAGACTCTAAATACATCGACGTACTGGAACGTTCTTTATATAACGGTGCGCTTGCCGGTATCTCCTTGGGTGGAGACCGTTTCTTCTATGTCAATCCGCTGGAATCTAAGGGTGATCACCATAGACAAGAATGGTATGGTTGCGCTTGTTGCCCAAGTCAGCTTTCACGCTTCTTGCCTTCTATCGGAAATTATATCTACGCCTCCTCCGATGATGCGTTATGGGTAAATCTATATATCGGAAATACGGGGCAAATACGGATAGGAGAGACTGATATCCTATTAACACAAGAAACGGACTATCCGTGGGATGGATCGGTAAAACTAACAATTTCTACGTCTCAGCCTTTGGAGAAAGAGATACGCCTCCGCATTCCGAATTGGTGCAAAACCTATGATTTAAGTATCAATGGTAAGAGAATAAACGTGTCTGAGGAAAAAGGCTATGCGGTAATCAAGGATTGGAAATCGCAAGATGTAATCGCTCTAGATATGGATATGCCCGTGGAAATTGTTGCGGCAGATCCGCATGTCAAGGAAAATTTCGGCAAACGGGCGATTCAACGAGGGCCACTTGTATACTGCATGGAAGAAATAGACAACCCGGAATATTTCGATCAAATCCAGTTGAGCCCAAGTACAACATTCCAGACAGCCTTCGTTTCCGATATATTGAATGGGATAAAAACAATTAAAACAAACGGTAGGGCACAATCTGCTACCTTCATTCCCTATTATGCGTGGGATAACCGTAAAGCAGGAAAAATGAGGGTATGGATCCCCTATAACGAATAACTAAAAAAGCATCAAAATGAAGTATTTATTAACGATAACATTATCAAGCCTAATCTCAATTACCTCCTTTTCTGCCACTTTGCCGGGAAATGAAGGTTCTATCAACATTAATTACCCGAACAATCGTTATCCATTAGCCTCTAAGCCTTATATAGAGTTGCCTATTGGGGATGTTAAACCTGCGGGTTGGCTAAAAATCCAAATGGAACGAATGTGTACGGGAATGACCGGCCATCTGGATTCTATCTATACGAAAGTAATGGGACCGCGTAACGGTTGGTTAGGCGGAGATGGAGACGTATGGGAACGAGGCCCATACTGGATAGATGGCTTACTACCTTTGGCTTACATCATGAATGATGAGGCCTTGATCCAAAAAGTAAAGCCTTGGGTTGAATGGACATTGGCCTCTCAAAAGCCTAACGGATATTTCGGGCCAGATACAGACAGAGACTATGAACCCGGCTTACAACGGGATAACGCACAAGATTGGTGGCCCAAAATGGTTATGCTCAAAGTTCTGCAACAATATTATTCCGCTACCAACGATCAAAGAGTTATCTCGTTCCTCACTAATTATTTCAAATACCAGCTTTCTGAACTACCTAAAAGTCCTCTGGGAAAATGGACTTTCTGGGCTGAACAACGAGGAGGGGATAATCTGATGGTCGTATATTGGCTTTATAATATCACGGGGGATCCTTTCCTTCTGGAGTTAGGAGAGTTAATCCATAAGCAAACCTTCAATTGGACCGACGTGTTCTTGAACCAAGATCATTTAGCCCGGCAAAACAGCCTGCATTGTGTAAATCTCGCCCAAGGATTCAAGGAACCTGTCATTTATTACCAACAGAGCCATAATCCTCAAAATCTGGAAGCGGTTAAGGAAGCTGTACGGAAAATGCGCCATACGATTGGTTTTCCTACAGGATTATGGGCGGGAGATGAACTTTTACGTTTCGGTAACCCGACACAAGGATCAGAACTCTGTACCGCTGTCGAGATGATGTTCTCTCTCGAGAAAATGTTAGAGATAACCGGAGATGTCCAGTGGGCTGATCATTTAGAGAAAGTCGCATACAATGTACTGCCAACGCAGATCAAGGATGACTTTTCCGCACGACAATATTATCAGCAAGTCAATCAAATAGCGATCACTTGCGAAGGACGTAACTTTGTCTCACCACACGAGGACACAGACATTGTTTTCGGAGAATTGAGCGGTTATCCTTGTTGTACCTCCAATCTACATCAAGGCTGGCCTAAATTCACACGACATCTATGGTTTGCCACCGCCGATAATGGCATCGCTTCACTTATCTACGCACCATCGGAAGTGACTGCCCAAGTGGGAAACGACATCACGGTTAAAATCGCAGAGAAGACCGATTATCCCTTTGAAGAAAAGATCGATTTCAATTTATCGTTCCCTAGCAAGAAAGACAAGAAAGCCTTTTTCCCTTTTCACTTGCGTATTCCTGCTTGGTGTAATAATCCCGTGATTACGATAAATGGCGAGGCTGTCTCTATCGCAGCTCACTCTGGCGAAATCGTACGAATCAACCGGGAATGGAAAGATGGCGATCATATCCAGCTAGAGCTACCCATGCGTATATCCACAAGCAATTGGTATGACGATGCGGTTGTCATCGAACGAGGCCCATTATTGTATTCCCTAAAGATGGATGAGAAATGGGAACGCAAGGTTGATCAACGCCCGGAGTCTTCACATAAAGGAGAATGGTATTATGAGGTCACCTCTACTTCAGCATGGAATTATTCCCTGATTCGCAAATATCTGAAAGAAGAAGAACTAGAGAAAAATTTCGTCGTTAGAAAGGCAGAGAACATAGCCCCTTACCCATGGAACCTAGAGAATGCCCCTATCACGATCAAAACAAAGGGACGGATCTTACCTTCATGGAAAATGTTCAAAGGTTCCGCCGGCCCCGTAAATTTCTTCATGCAAGCCAACGAACCGATGGGTGATGAAGAGACGATCGAGTTAATCCCTTATGGCTGTACCACTTTACGTATAACCGAATTTCCGGTACGGTAAGAATAATGTGCCAATATGCCAATGCTTATTCTACACAAATAGTATCTGCATTGGCATATTCCCCCATTGGCACATTATTTCAATTCTTCTTCATCGTATAATCCTTCACCCCCAAGGAATCATACGCCTGCAAAAGCGCCTCGTCATTATCAGAGATCATTAACAACTTGTCGTTCTCCTTTAATTCCGTATTTCCTTTCGGGATGAAATAGCGGCCTTCCCGTTTCACCATTACCGCCAAGGTATGATCAGGTAAAGTCAGCTGCATCAATTTATTTCCATGGGATAATACCGCCGGGGTAATATCGATCTCGCTCATAGCGCTCTTGATCTCCTCGGGAAGCTCGATGCCAAACTCATCCTTTCGTTCCGGCTCATCCACCATATCCAGCCATTTTGCGGCTTGAGTAACCGTGGTTCCTTGAATCAGCAAAGAAAGAATCGTGATAAAGAATACGATATTAAAGAACATACCGGCATGCTCGATCCCGGCGATCATCGGGTAAGTAGCGAAAATAATAGGAACCGCCCCGCGTAATCCCACCCATGAGATATACAGTTTACCTTTGAAGGAGAAATTCTTATAAGGTATCAAGCAAAGGAACACGCTAATCGGACGGGCGATCAAGATCATAAAGACTCCCACCATAACACCTACACCCGTCACCGGTAATAACTCATGCGGGTTCACTAGCAAGCCTAACGTAAGGAACATCACGATCTGCCACAACCAAGCGAAACCGTCAAAGAACGTCCCCATACTTTTCTTGTGAACAATCTTAGCGTTACCAACCACCAAACCAGCGATATAAACCGCTAAATAGCCATTACCTTTACATAAGGTCGTAGCGGCGAAGGTGAAGAAAGCCGTAGCCAATAAAAGGATCGGATACAAAGACTCGTTATCTATATCGATCTTATTGATAATCAACACAGCCAGTCTCCCCAATAAGAAACCGGCGATAGCTCCCACCGATAATTGAATGACCAAGGATAGCCCGGCCTCCCAAATATTCATACCTCCGCTTTGTATGTAAGCGATCAGAAGCAAGGTAAGCATATAAGCCATCGGGTCATTACTACCACTCTCCAGTTCCAAGGTAGGACGCAGACGCTCTTTCAAATAAACCCCTTTACTGCGCAAGATGGAGAAAACCGAGGCTGAGTCCGTAGAGGACATGACCGCCGCCAGCAATAAAGATTCCGGGAAAGTCAACGTAACATATTTGCCAAATAAACCAAATAACCAATAGATAAACCCGCCCGTGATAAAAGTCGTGGCCAGCACCCCGAGCGTAGCCAATACCACACCTTGCGAGGCGATAGGTTTGACCTCCGCAACTTTCGTATCCATACCACCCGAGAACAAGATGATACTCAACGCCAACATGCCGATAAACTGGGCCACATTCGGATCGCTGAACTGGATGCCCAGACCATCGCTGCCAAACAACATTCCCACACCAAGGAACAACAACAAAGCGGGTAAGCCGAAACGATAACCGGCCTTACCGGCGAATATACTTAAAAACAGGATCACAGAAGCTATTAATAGCACTTGCTCAGGATTTTGAAACATACGCAAAACGGGTTTTATGATTAGTGATTTGATACTTTGTCACAAAGTTCGTAAACTTTTTGTAATTATAATCACACAAAAAGAAGAAATCCGGTCCCAAATTTACAGGAAGACCAGATTTATTCTTTCTATAGAAAAACAAATCTTTCTTACAAATTGTTCGAGAATTTTTCTATCTCGCATAGAATCATTACTTTTGGCAAACATACATATCCGCTTTATGAACAAAAAACATCTATTTACGCTGTTGTTCACATTACTCGTATGGACGAGCTGTAACAACCAACAACATTTTATTACCGACGCCGCTTACCGAGCTGAGGTCGAGAACGATTTCCAAGCGAAACAGGCCGCCCTGCCTAACGGAGACCTTTTCGCAGTATTTAACGATCAAATGACTCCCGAAGAGAGGGAGGCGTTAACCTTCATGTATGCCTATATGCCGATTGGAGACATCACGGACTATAGTGGCGATTTCTATTTGAAAAACATCCGTTCCTCTTTCCAAGCACGGAATGAGATGCCTTGGGGCGATAGCATCCCAGAGGATATCTTCCACCATTTCGTATTGCCGGTACGAATCAACAATGAGAATCTGGATGAAAGCCGCATGGTTTTCTTTGATGAGTTGAAAGACCGGGTGAAGGGTCTCTCGTTGTACGATGCCGTACTGGAAGTGAATCACTGGTGTCATGAGAAGGTTATCTATACCCCTTCCGATGGGCGCACAAGTTCCCCTTTGGCATCCGTAAAGACCGCTTACGGTCGTTGCGGCGAGGAGTCTACCTTCACGGTAGCCGCTTTACGTTCCGTGGGTATCCCCGCGCGTCAGGTATATACGCCTCGCTGGGCGCATACGGATGATAACCACGCATGGGTAGAAGCTTGGGTGAATGGTAAATGGTATTTCCTCGGCGCTTGCGAGCCCGAACCGGTATTGAATCTGGGTTGGTTCAACGGCCCTGCTTACCGGGGTATGTTGATGCATACGAAAGTATTCGGTAAATACAATGGCCCGGAGGATGTCATGGAACGTACCGATGGGTATACCGAGATCAACGTGATCGATAATTACGCACCTTCGGCTAAAGCTGTTATCACGGTTACGGATGCCAATGGCAAGCCGGTAAAGGACGCTTTGGTAGAATTCAAGATTTATAACTATGCCGAGTTTAACAGTGTAGCCCGCAAGAAGACGGACGCGGATGGCAAATGCTCATTATCCGCCGGAAAAGGGGATATGCTGGTATGGGCCAGCAAAGATGGCAAGTTCGGCTACAGCAAGGTCTCTTTCGGCAAGGACGGAGAGGTTACGATCGCCTTGAATAAGAAACCGGGAGATGTGGAGACGATCGCCCTAGATATCATACCACCGGTGGACGGCTCTATCCCAGCGGAAGTTACACCGGAGCAAAAGGAAGCGAACGCCAAACGCTTATTGGAGGAAGACGCTATCCGTAATAAATATGTAGCCACTTTCTATACGGAAGAGAAAGCGGAGGCTTTAGCGAAAGAATTGGGTATCGACCCGATGAAGACGGAGGATTTCATGATTGGTAGCCGTGGTAACTGGATGGAGATCGAGAAGTTCTTACGGGAGACTCCCGCCGAGAAGCGTGCGCAGGCGATGGCATTATTGGATGTCGTGTCCGCTAAGGACCTACGTGATACACCAGCGTCTGTCTTCGCGGATCATTTGAATAATACGCCGGCCGTTCAAAGCGAATGGTTCAATGAATATATCATGAATCCTCGTGTGGCCAATGAGTTCCTGACTCCTTATAAGAGTTTCTTCGCCGCGAATATTGAGCCTTCCCTTGCGAAACAAGCCGTAGAGAATCCACAGGCATTGGTGGATTGGGTGAAGAATAACGTCTCCATTAACGACGCGCTAAACGCACAACGTATTCCGATCATGCCGATGGGTGTCTGGAAATCTCGTATCGCTGATAAGGGCTCCCGTAATATCTTCTTCGTGGCCGTGGCTCGTAGCTTAGGTATTCCGGCACGTATCGAGCCGGTAGCCCGCAAGATCCAGTACTTCAAGGACAACGCTTGGGTAGACGTCGATTTCGAGGCTGCCGTACAGACGACCGCTAAACAAGGCAAGGTAATCGCTTCTTACCAACCGATCAAGGCGCTGCAGGACCCGAAATATTACAGTCACTTCACGATCGCCAAGGTTTTGCCGAACGGTACTTTACAGACCTTGAATTTCGAGAGAGGCGGTAATGTGGATATGGGCTTGGGAGATACTTGGAGCGGATTACTGAAGAAACCGTTATCCATGGATGAAGGTAATTATATGTTAGTGACCGGTACTCGTATGGCAAACGGTAGCGTATTGGCCGAGATCGAGTTTTTCAATGTGGAGGCAGACAAGACCACCCCGATCCAATTGGAGATGCGCGAAAGCAAGGACGAGATACAGGTGATCGGTAATTTCAACTCCGAGAATAAATTCAAACGTGCGGACAACGGCGAGGAAACTAGCTTGCTAGCTACTACCGGACGTGGCTACTATATCGTAGCGCTTCTAGGCTCCCGCCAAGAACCGACAAACCATGCGATGCGTGATATCGCCGCCGTGAAGAAGGAACTGGAGGATTGGGGACGAGGCATCGTGCTTCTCTTCCCTGACGAGAAGGGCTATAAGAACTTCGATCCGAAAGAGTTCGGCGATTTACCGGGCACGATCACATACGGTCTGGATATCGACGGGGCGATCCAAAAGGAGATGGCTACAGCGATGAAATTGCAAAACGCCAATACCTTGCCGATCTTCTTGATCGCCGATACGTTCAACCGTGTCGTATTTGTCTCTCAAGGCTATACAATTGGCTTGGGCGAGCAGTTAATGAAAGTTATACATAAGCTATAACGAACTCACAAAAAAGTAAAGGAGTTATCTACAACTATAAGGAGGGGCGGTTCTATCTATAAGGGCGCCCCTTTTGTATTAACCTTAATCATTCTGCCAGTGAGATCCTTCTCCCCCATAATTTCTATATAACCAATATCCTTTTTAGGGACAAGCAAGTCTTTCAAAAAAGTACCGTCATACAAGATTTCCAATAAAGGGGTCATAGGTAAAGGTGAGATTTGATATTGGCACGCTGGATCAAAATATAAATGGAAATATAAAATAACCGCCAGTTCGTTCAGTATATAAAGAGAAGCTAGATCATAATCAGAAGAGTCGATCCTTGCAAAACGAAAACCTTCCGGCAACCGCCTGTTACGTTCTAGAATCTGCTTGATAACTTCCCGCCGAAAAAGGATTTCAGTTCCATATAATAATCTAAGTCTTTGCAATAAAGTCTTGAATCGAGGCTCTAAGGCTACCGCTTTCCAAGAAAGCAATCGAACATTGTCATAGTCACCTTTCTTGATAACCCTTTCTATGAATCGATACTTTATATCGCCTATTTGCAAAGCTTTCGCACAAGCCTCTTTTCGTTCCAAACCTTTAGAAGCCATAAAAGTGTACATTTGTATCTCATCGGCTATTAATACATAAACAGATTTGACATTTGCCTTGCACCAATCAAACAGAGCAACCAAAGTCTTCTCTGAAAATAAACGAGAGCAAATACTCACTCCTAAAAAAGCATTCGATTCCGAATACGGATATATTCGTTCTATATAGCAAGACTCCAATCGTCGCTCATACAAGAGGCTCATAAGTATTTCTTTTAATCCACTCTCCTAAAACAAGAGGGAACATAACAACCACTGATTCAAAAATAAATATCAATACACTTTGCTGCATCGGAACACAAGCTTTCTCGAATACTTCAGATCCATCAACAAGAAAATAGTTATACAAATAAAATGCATCAACAAGAAAAAAGAACAAAAAAACAACCGGCAGCAAATAATAAGAAATGGAGACAAGCCTATATAAAAAATAATAGTTAAACAGTTTCTTACAAGAAGACCGCTTCATAAAATCCCCCAAACAACTGCAATCCGAAAGCCCATCTAAGGGCTGTTTTTCAAGGTATTCCCTTACTTTTCGCATATTCGTAGATTTCATCCATTTACATAACAATAGGAATCCTCCTAAAGCTGAAACCATTAGTTCGAAAATCTCACCTTTTGTTAACTCCAGTATCATAACCCTCTCCTTTCTTAATAAAAAACCAAGGTATCGCAGAAACCAGAATCGAAACAAGTGGAGCCGACAGATAAACGTATTCCACCGGATGAAAAAGCATCCACACCATCATGCATACAGAAGCCAAGAAACCAGCAGAAAGAGAGAATATCGCATACTTTCTCATCCGTACACAATCCTTACGGAATATCGCCACGCAAATCGGTATAAGCAATATGATCTGAGCACTATAAACTAAAAAAAACAAATCCAGAACACCCGGTATCACAATACTAACCAAGTAAATGAACAAAGGGCTGATAAGTCCGAATAAATAAACCATTTTCCTTCCATAGCGCAATAAACCCTTCATTTTCTCCGGGTCATTTGTATCTTCTATCGTCTTCAATGAATGTGAAGGATACAATATATCAAAAACAAAAGTCTGTATAGAAGCAATCAATAATGTATCTGCCGTAGACACTAATGCGGCAAAGCAGCCCGCCGCAAACAGAGCAAACGCCCAAGGTTCTTGGAGATAACTCAATAGCAAGGAACCGTAATCATTATTCGAAGGAGCCGTAAAGTCCGGAAAATAATTCAGTAAAACACCCAATGAAATCAACACACACCAAGAGATTCCAATTGAGTAAATAGATTGTGACAATCCTTTCTTTATATCCTTTTGGTCTCGCATGGAACAGACTCGTTGCCAAACGGACATATCGATCAACTGCCAAGGTACATTCACCACAATTAATGAAAGGACAAATAACACTGATAAGTTTGAAAATCCCCAATGGTCCGAAGCCAATGTCTCAAGACTCAATACATTCTCATTATGAGATATTAAGAATCCAAAAACGGCAGCAATCCCGACGTATGAAAACCACAATTGCATCTTTTCCGTATCAATAACAGCCTTAAAACCTCCTAGTGCAGTATACGTACACACTACCAGACTCAAACCCAAGATAATATAAATAGAGGAGACATTAGGGAAAAGGACTTTAGCGATCTTTATCCCAACCAAGATTTCTATACCATAGGTACCCAAGAATCCGATGATCGATAACAAAGAAGCGAAATAACCGATAAATCGGCTATCATAACGATTGGCCAAGAAGCCATGCAATGTTCTCTTTTCCGAATTTTCTATACGAGGAAATACCTTATACAAGATAAAGAAACCCAGCAGCCATGTCAAAGGAGAGATAAAAGCGGCAAGCTTATAAGAATATCCAAAGCTCAAAAACGCAAAGATAGCAGAACCTACACTGATATTCGATGCGGTCAAAGAATCCCTCAACTTCTCTGATGACATTCCTTCCGGATACCAGAAGAAATCACTTGGTTTATTTATCCCCCTAAAGACCCGGAAACCTATCCATAAAGACCATATCACAGGGATAGAAACAAAAAGGTACCACCAACTAAACTGCATATCCTTTAATTTTTAGATTAACAATACAACATATGGAATAAAGTCTTGGCGGCATATACAATGCCAACCAAGACTTATTCTTACCGCCCTCTCTCCTCACGGAGGTAACGACGGATGAACTTTAATTTATTACTTTAGTATTAATATTAATCCATTCCCGCTTGTTCATCCATCACGGAGTACTTGGTTACCCGCACGGGAATGTATTTTCGATTTATTTTATTTCTTTATAAATCTTATTTTACGATAGCCTTAACAGCTTCCTCGCCATCAACAGCTACCGCTACGATACCCGCAGGTACAGCGATTGTAGCGTTATCAGATGTAAGAACAGTCTCTGCGACTACCTTACCTAAGATGTTCGTGATAACTACTGACTTACCGGCTGCACCTTGAACAGTTACAGTACCGTTGCCAGCGATGATAGATACACCTTCAGCGTTAGCGCCTTCGATAGATGTTACCATATCCTCAGCGTCAGTCTTTTGGTATGCGTTGAAGATCAAAGCACCGTCAGAGCCAGTCTTAGCTGCGCTAAACTCTGAATCACCACGAGTCAATACCAAGCAACCATTCTGCATCTTCAACCATGCGGCGTAAGAAGGAGCGATTGAACCGGCAACGGTTTTATCGAAGCCCTTAGTAGCCTTACCAGTAGAAGCAACGCCTGCCTCGTTATAGATGTTCGACTCGAACAAGAATTCGTTATCAGCACCCTCTTCCGTTACAGCACCAGCCTTATCCGGGTTTACATAGCGGAATGACCAAGTTACGTTCTTGTGGTTGTCACCCTGTAAATTCACGATAAAGTTCTCGCTCTTGCTCTTCTTATAAGCATTGATGATCGTAGCTGTATCCAATGTAGCCGGATCCATGTTCTCAAAACCTTGTGTCAAGACGAACAAGCTGTCACCAGCGTGGATTGCCTTAACAAAACCTACGCGAGTATAACCACCATCGATATCCATATACGGAACCTTCAATTCATGGCCCTTAATAAGGGCAGAGTCGCCAAAGCTTACCAAATACTTACCGTAGTCGAAGCCTGAATGACCTTGAGTTGCATGAGAGCAATGCGCTGCGTCAACAGGATTACCAGCGTTATCAAAATGATTATGCTCATACGTACAAGGAATACCCGGAGTACCGGCTTGATCATTGCGAGCGACAGAGATCAAATATTGCGGCTTGATATCGCCATTACCACGGTTAACCCAAGCAGTATCAACGATGAATCCTAATTTACCGTCAGCTTTCTCCTTATTCCAGATACCAGCGTAATCTACATTCTTGTCTGTCAAGTTCTTGTTCCACTCATCCATCAAGTATTCCTTACGGATCTTCTCTACGAAGAACAAGCTATCAGCGGTTTCACTCTCGCCTAACGCAGCGTTGTTGAAACGACGGTACAATGGAGAGTCGTCTTTTGATACGGCGAATGCAGAGGTACGGATCTCTGAATAGAACTTATCATTTAAAGTACCCTCAGTCAAATCAAGAGTATTGTCGTCAACAGATACTTTTACAGATGCATAGTCCCAAGAATTTGAACGAGAAATCGAATTGAATGCTTTTTGTAATGATACAACGCCATCCTTTGCTTTATAAGCATATACATCACCAATTTCACTACCATCCACAATCAAACGATTACCATCCTTATCATAATATGGAGCGCTCGCAATATTACCATTTGCATCGGCGTAATATTTTACTGTGACGGTGGAACCATCCGGTTGCTCATAACTACGAGTTACCTCCTTTGTATTCAGTGCAGCAAAAGTCTTAGCATCAGCAACCTTTTTACCATTTTCCGAAGCAGGGTACCAAGATAATGCGATATCATTGTTACCTTCTTTAACCAATACCTCAGAACGCAAATTAGCTTCTACCAAAGTATAATAATGAGTACCGTCAATGCAATTGTTCTCTTTCAAGAAGAAAGGAGTCGGAACTGATTTCATCATATACTTATTCGCTACACCGTCGAATGAGATATAACGACCTTTTCCGTCAGAAACATAGTAAGCGTTTCTTACCAAACCATCCTTATAACCATATTTGTCATCCTTTGCGATCAAAGTCAAACGGAAGTTCGCTTTCTCTCCATTCTCGTCTACACGAACAATAGAGTCTTTTCCTGCCGGAGTATACAGATATTTATTCAACGCCAGCCCATGCAAATAGTTGAACAAATATGTCTGAACAGAAGCTTCTTCAGCCGTTACATACTTATAACCTAATTTTGTATCCTTAACCAATGCCTCATCAACTTTGATAAAACTCAAAGTATCAGCTACACTACCATTGAAATAGAATACATCATCACTACCTTCCACCGCATAGAATTGAGTCATTTGAGACGGAAGAACACTTGTATTAGAAACATCACTGAACTCACGATTATCAATCGTAACCATAGCAGTAGAAGAAGTGCCATTCTTATCCACTACCCATTGAGCGGCAGGCATATGCTTGAACTCTTGGTTACGAGCCAAATTAGCCCAACCCAAGTTTCCTGCTAAGTTTGCCAAAGCATATAAACCATTTTGTTTGATTTTCGGATTTCCTGCCGAGGCCTTGTACTGTACCAAATATACGCCATCAGGGATCGTAGTAAGCGTCAATCCGGAGAAGTTCGTGCCAAGCTTGACAACTGTTTTCTGAACATTAGCCATAGCTACAGGTGCAGAAGTACCAGTTAGATCTGTCTCATCCGTATTGATAGTCAAGACATTCGTTCCAGCCAATCTAGCCATGTAGATAAACTTATCAGTTTTGGTCGCTAACGTACGAGGGTTTTCTTCATCTTGAATGCTCCAGTAAGAATTGTTGTTATTCTCTTTGATATACTTAGCAAAGTCCGCATCAGTCTCACCTGCATTTTTCGTAAGCTTATAAGCTACCTTCTGAACTTGAATATATAATTCATCTTTAGCTGCGTTATAAGTAAACTTAAAGTAATAAGAACCTTCTTCACGATTGTCCGCTTTGAAAGCATCGTAATTAAGTTGCAAGAACTTACTAGTCTCAGTACCATCATAATAAGCGGTATCAACGACAACATAGGCATCTTGATCCTCACCATCAACCTTCACTTTTTTATCTTTGGCTTGTAAAGTTACCCAATTACCAGCACCACTTACGTCCGTAGCCTTAAGAGGAGTGTCTGTCAACCGATTTGCTTTGCCAGTAGAGACACTAGGGTTCATATTCAAACCAAAGAAAGTAGCAGTAGGAACTGATTGCAATAACGTGTTCAAGTCAGCTGCATCCAAAATCATTGATTCAGGAAAATTCTTAGCAGAGGACAGATCAATAGCTTTAGATGAGCCTAATTTAGCTTTTGTTGTTTTTTCCAAATAAAGATCACCTCCGTTCTTTGCGATATAAACAACAGAGTCTCCCGTGAAATAAGAAACCAACTTATCACCTTCAGCCACCCACTCTGATGCGGTACCGCCCAAAGTCAAAGCTTTCGCACCGACACCAGCCTTATCTGCATCAATAGCTATGGTAGGATCAACAGCAAGCGTTAAACCTGTAGCTTTATTCTCAAAAGAATAAATATCTCTACCTAGAGTGTTCTTCTTTGCAGAAACAGTCCAAGTAGCACCATTTAAGCCCTTTAATTCCCAATCATTAAGATCGACAGGAGTATTGGTTAGGCCCAATTTCCCAAAGTTAGTCCCCGTTAAAGCTGACAAATTATCAGTGCCAGACTTCAACAAGATCGCATCCCCTTTTTTAGCGTCTACAGCTGCCCCTGCCGAGAAAGCAGTCGCAAGCATGGCACTAGCCAAAAGCATAGTAAACTTCTTGTTCATAATTTAAAATTTAATATTAATAATAGTGTTAATTAAGCACTTACCTTCTTCTCGATGGCTAATCGTCATTAGTAAACGACTAGTCTAAACGATCGTCTAAATCTTGCGTTTTTTTAGTGTCGGAACAGGAGGTTTGTTGAAGGAATCGGTTGTTTCGTAAAGGATAACCTATCCTATTGATAAGAAAGAGGATAAGTGATAAAAAAATAGCCCGGAAGGGTTGCAGGTATCGAAGAAACGCGTACCTTTGCAAATGACTAAAAGAATCGATCGTTTAAACTAGTCGTTTCTACCTATTATATAATGTACGCATGTACATTATACATGGCATCCATCCATAACCGCATAATAAATATAAAATACAAATATTCACATGGTGATCATAGCGAATACCACAAACATATAATTCAAGGCTTGTCTAGTGAATAACGGGGCAGTAGAAACTCAGTCGGGATAGGCGTATCTGTTAGTCATGCGAAATAGGAAGAACTTCGGGCAGTAGCCAATCTTATTTTTTAATACAAAAACAAGGAATCTTAGTTTCATTGAGAAAGTATCCTAAGTTCATTGGCGAAGTATCTTAGGTGCATGGGGCGATGAAACTAAGATACTTTCTTCATGCGCACCTTGTGTGAGTATCGGTGTCGCCATATTACTCACGATACCTAACGGCACTATTGGCGTTGCCTTACACCACCTATCACCATTATATCCCCAAAAAACACGTACGAGTTTTTCCAAAAACATGTACGTGTTTTCTGGAAAAGACGTACGTGTTTTTTTAAAAGCCAAAACTATGCCTTTCGTATTAAGAAACATATGGATACTTTAGACAGAATTCCCTTATTTTTCCCGTTCTTCCCAATCAAGGATTCATCTCTCAAAAAAATAATATCTTTGATTAAACCTTTTTACGAAAGGGGAGTCTAAACTTGCGTTTAGTTATATATTTTGGAGTAACGAGTGTAAATTATCAGTAAATACCATACGAGAACATGATGACAAAGAGAGCGAAATGGGGAGTTACGGCGGCTATCTTATTAATGATAGCGGGAATGATCGCTTACCCTCAATTGAAAAACAAGTTCAAGGCATCCCAAGATGCCGCTTCCGTCGTACCCACATCGGGCACGAGCCTGCGAAACCAGACACTTAACATCAACGCCGAGGTATTAAAATACCAATCATTAACCGATAAGATCATGAGTACCGGGAGTACCCTTCCGGACGAAGAGGTGGATTTGGCTTTCGAGTCCTCCGGTAAGGTGGTAGCAATCTATTTCACGGAAGGTACCCACGTAAAGGCGGGCGATCTGTTGGCCAAAATCAATGACAAGCCGCTGCAAGCCCAGCTAAAGAAGCTGGAGGCTCAAGTCCCTTTAGCCAAGGATCGTGTCTATCGCCAACGTACCTTGTTGGAGAAAGACGCCGTCAGCCAAGAAGCCTACGAGCAAGTAGCCACCGAATACGAGAAGCTAATGGCAGATATCGAGCTGGTCAAAGCGAATATCGCCCAGACAGAGCTTCGGGCTCCTTTCGACGGGATCATCGGACTTCGCTTCGTGAGTGAGGGCGCGTACGTTACCTCCTCCTCTTCCGTAATCGCCAAGTTGACCAAGATATCCCCTTTGAAAATCGAGTTCTCCATCCCCGAGAGCTACGCGGCCGAGGTACAAGACGGAACCCCGATCCTGTTCCGCATGGAGAAAGACGGTATGATGCAGAACTATAAGGCGACCGTTTACGCCGTGGAAAGCAAGGTAGACATGGCGACTCGTACCTTGAAAGTACGTGCCACTTACCCGAATCCGGGCGAGAATATCTTACCCGGCCGTTATACCTCCGTCGAGATCAGCAAGCGGGAGATCAAGGACGCTTTAGCCATCCCCAGCGAGGCCGTTATCCCCGAGATGGGAAAAGACATCGTTTACTTATATAAGAACGGCGTGGCCGAGCCTCAAGAGATCACGATCGGTATTCGAACCGAGAGCCGTGTACAGGTATTGCAAGGGTTGAATGTGGGCGATACGCTGATCACGTCCGGCGTGATGCAGTTACGTACCGGCATGAAAGTTTCTATTGATAACTTGACTGAATAAGGAGAAGAACGATGGCAAATATTTCAGAAACCAGTATAAACCGGCCCGTACTCTCGACAGTGATGATGCTGGTCATCCTCCTGTTCGGCTTTATCGGTTACCGGTTCCTTGGCGTCCGGGAGTTCCCGAGCGTAGACCAGCCGATTATCTCGGTCAACGTATCTTATCCCGGAGCGAACGCCGACGTGATCATGAACCAGATCACCGAGCCGTTGGAGCAGAATATCAACGGTATCCCGGGTATCCGTTCATTGAGTAGCGTGAGTAGCCAAGGCAGCAGCCGTATCACGGTAGAGTTTGAGTTGTCCGTGGATATGGAGACGGCGGCGAACGATGTACGTGATAAGGTATCTCGTGCCCAACGCTACCTTCCCCGTGACTGCGACCCACCTACGGTATCGAAAGCGGATGCCGATGCCTCCCCGATCATGCAGATCGCCATCCGAAGCAACAAACGCTCGTTGATGGAGTTGAGCGAGATCGCCGAGCTGACGGTGAAAGAGCGCTTGCAGACCATCGAGAACGTGAGTGGCGTGGATATCTGGGGACAAAAACGGTATTCCATGCGTCTATGGCTGGACCCAATCAAGATGGCGGGTTACGGAGTGACCCCGATGGACGTGAAAAACGCCGTCGATAACGAGAACGTGGAGCTTCCTTCCGGTAGTATCGAGGGAAATACGATCTCCTTATCCATACGTACCTTAGGATTGATGCATACCGCCAAGGAATTCAACGATTTAATTATCAAGGAAGACAACAACAACATCGTGCGCTTCAGTGATATCGGACGTGCGGAGGTAGCTCCCGAGGACTTGCGGAGCTTACTGAAGAAGAACGGCGAGCCAATGGTTATGACCGTTATCATCCCCCAACCGGGAGCCAACCATATCGAGATCGCCGACGAAGCCTACAAGCGTATCGAGCAATTACAAAAAGACCTGCCGGAAGATGTCACGATCGAGATGATGTATGACAACACTCGCTTTATCCGGGCCTCTATCAGTGAAGTACAACAGACGATTTACGAGGCTTTCCTCTTGGTCGTATTGATTATCTTCTTGTTCCTCCGCGACTGGCGGGTCACGCTGGTTCCTGTCGTCGTTATCCCCGTATCGTTGGTAGGAGCTTTCTTTGTGATGTATATCTCCGGATTCTCCGTCAACGTATTGACGATGTTGGCGGTCGTGCTCTCGGTCGGTCTGGTGGTAGACGACGCGATCGTGGTGGCGGAGAATATATATGTACGTATCGAGCAAGGCATGTCACCGAAAGAGGCGGGTATCGAAGGATCGAAAGAGATCTTCTTCGCCGTGGTATCTACCACGATCACCCTGATCTCCGTATTCTTGCCGATCGTGTTTATGGAAGGTATGACGGGGCGCTTATTCAAGGAGTTCAGTATCGTGATCGCCGGTTCGGTCGCTATCTCCTCGTTCGTGGCCCTTACGTTTACACCGATGTTGGCTACCAAGCTATTGAAGAGGAGAGAGAAGAAAAACTGGTTCTATCGGAAGACCGAGCCGTTCTTCGAGGGATTGAACACGATCTACGCCAAGTCGTTGAACGCGTTCTTGAACCATAAGATATGGTCGATCCCTATCGTTATCCTTCTTTTCGGATCGATCGGGTACTTCTGGAAGAACATTCGTTCCGAGTTATCGCCTTTGGAGGACCGTTCCATGATCTCCGTGAATATGCGCGGGCCGGAAGGGGCTACCTTCGAGTTTATCCGCGACTACGCGGACCGTATCGAGCAAATAGCCGACTCCATCGCTCCCGAGAAGCAATCCATCATGACCCGCTCGTGGGAAGGAGGAGGTTCGCTAAACCTCATATTAAGCGATATCAAGGAACGGGAACGCTCGCAGATGGAGATCGCCGAGACCTTGTCGAAAGAAGTCCGCAAAGAGACCTTGGCCCGCGCCTTCGTACAACAGCAATCCACCTTCGGCGGACGCCGGGGCGGTATGCCTATCCAATACGTACTGCAGGCCCCGACCTTGGATAAACTGCAAGAGTTCCTGCCCACGTTTATGCAAAAGGTGAACGAGAGCCCGGTCTTCCAGATGGCGGACGTGAACTTGCGCTTCACCAAGCCGGAGGCACGTATCGAGATCGACCGGGATAAGGCTTCCTTATTGGGTGTCAGCACCCGGAATATCGCCCAGACCTTGCAATATGCGTTGAGCGGACAGCGTATGGGCTACTTCTATATGAATGGTAAGCAATACCAGATATTGGGCGAGATCAACCGCCAGCAACGAAATACCCCTGTCGATTTAAAATCTATCTATGTACGTAGTAACAATGGGGAAATGATCCAGCTGGATAACTTGGTTAAGGTTACGGAAAATGTGGCGCCGCCCCAATTGTATCGCTATAACCGTTTCGTATCGGCGACGGTTTCCAGTGGATTGAATAAAGGATACACGATCGGCGATGGTCTGGACGAGATGGACCGTATCGCCTCGGAGGTGCTGGATGGTAGCTTCCGTACCGCTCTTTCCGGCGAGTCGAAAGAGTTCCGTGAGAGTTCTTCCAGTTTAATGTTCGCCATGATCTTGGCCTTGTTGATGATTTATTTGGTGTTGGCCGCCCAGTTCGAGAGTTTCAAGGACCCGTTGGTAGTGATGTTCACCGTACCTTTGGCTATCGCCGGTGCGTTGATGTTCATGAGTTATTCGGGTATCACGATGAATATATTCAGCCAGATCGGTATCATTATGTTGATTGGTTTGGTGGCGAAGAACGGTATCTTGATCGTAGAGTTCGCCAATCAGCGGCAAGAGTCGGGACTTAGTTTGCCGGAAGCGATCCGCTTGTCCGCGACCCAGCGTCTGCGCCCGATCTTGATGACTAGCGTATCCACCATCCTCGGTTTGGTGCCATTGGTATACGCTACTGGCGAGGGTGCCCAAGGGCGTATCGCCATGGGTGTAGCGGTAGTAGGCGGAATGTTGGTATCGACCTTCTTGACCCTGTTTATCGTACCGGCCATGTATTCATTTATATCCACCAACCGAAAAAAACAAAACACCAAGTTGTAGATTTATGAAGAAATATGTATATACCTTATTATTTGCCTTCTCTTCCCTCTTTATGGCGGAAGCGCAGCAACTATTCGATCTGAAACGGTGTATCGAAACCGGATTAGAGCAGAACTACTCCATCCGTATCATTCGTAACGAGCAACAGATCAGCGACAATAACGCCACCCCGGGAAACGCCGGTTATCTGCCTACCGTAGATATGAGCGGCGGATTCAGCGGAAATATCAATAACAACCGTAACAGCCTGCAAGACGGATCGATCAAGAAGGCGAATGGTATAAACAGCGAGACGGGCAACGTCGGACTAAACGTTAACTGGACGGTTTTCGACGGTTTCGGTATCCAAGCCGAATACTCTCGCTTGAAAGAATTACAGCGAATGGGGGAACTGAACACCCGCATGACCATCGAGGATTTCGTAGCCAACCTTTCCAGCGAGTACTACAACCTGATCCGGCAGAAAATCCGTTTGCGTAACCTCCGTTCCACCTTGGATCTTTCCAAGGAGCGTTTACGGATCGTGGAAGAACGGTATTATATCGGCTCCATGTCCCGTCTGGACTTGCAACAGGCTCAAGTGGACTTCAACTCGGATAGCTCCAAGGTATTAAACCAATTGGAGGTCGTGCATACCTCCCGTATCCGCCTGAACGAGTTGATGGCATTAAATAATGTGGAGGAGGAAATCCAGATCAAGGACTCCTTGATCTACCCGAACCCGTTCCTCGACGAGGTAGATCTATGGAAGAATACCCTCGAAGCCAACGCCTCGCTCCTGATCGCCCAAAAGAACCAGACATTGTCTGAGCTTGATTATAAAAAGGTAAAAAGCCGCTATTATCCCTATGTCAAGCTAAACGCAGGCTACGGCTACACGGCAAACTGGACGGAAGTGGGCAATTACGACCTCCAACAACGGCTGGGGCTTAATTACGGCGTGACCATCGGTATGAGCCTCTTCGATGGTTTCAACCGGAAACGTGAGCAACGCAACGCCCGCATCCAAATCGAGAACCAGCAATTGCGCATCCAAGAACTGGAACTTGCCCTGCGTGCGGACATGAGCAACTTCTGGATGGCCTATAAAAACAACCTCGACCTATGGAGCCTAGAGAAAGAGAACCTCGTAGCCGCCCAAGAGAACTACCGGATCGCCATCGACCGCTATAAACTCGGCGAGTTGTCTGGTATCGAATTGCGTGAGGCGCAAAACAGTCTACTGGAAGCGGAGGAGCGTCTTTCCGTGGCGGAATATTCCACCAAGATCTGTGAGATCTCGCTGCTTCAGTTAAGCGGACAGATATTAACCTATATCCGTCCCGAGCCGGAGAAAGCCAGTTTCTAGGATAAAGGCCAGTGCCACGCCTATGGCACAAGTTATTATAACTCCGTTTAAAGACTAGAGGCTTATGCTAATTGCGTTTTTTTATGTAAGTTCGCGGCAAATGGCAAGGTCATCATTGCCTAACGACAAAAGGAAATGCAAATACTACCAAAGGTTAATACATTACGAAAAGGATCGCTCTTGTACCGCGGCATCCGCTACCGTAAAGGATTCGGAGTACATTCGCCTTTCGTTTTTAACCTCATCACGAAGGTCATCGAGGAAAAATGCTCCTATTATAGTTTCTATGATATAGAGCTTTTACGTAAGCAGTTATTATTCCGGGAAGGAGAGATCACCTATCCAGACCGGCAGAACAAAGGGAAACGAAAGACCCGTTCCATCAGCGAGATCGTAAAACGGGAATCCATCCGGCCCAAGCATGGCGCCTTATTATTCCGTTTGACAAACTATTTCAAGTCCCGGAATATCCTCCAGATAGGAACCACGATGGGGTTGTCTACCTTATATCTAACCTCCTATGCCACGGGATTGAGATGTATCGCCTTGGAAAATGTACCGGAATTCGCCACGATTGCCCGTCAAGCATTCGCTAAAGAGGGACGTAATCCCATCGATTTGCGTATCGGTAATTATAAGGACTTGCTTCCCCAAGCCTTAAATGACATAAATAGCTTAGATTTTGTTTTTTTCAACACTTTATATGAACAACATAACAACCTCTGGCTGTTTAATGAATGTATGAAATACGCGCACAACGATACGGTATTCGTTTTTGAGGGAATCAAGGCGAGCCGTAAGATGCGTGAACTTTGGGAAGAGATCTGCGCATGTCCGGAAGTGACGGTCACCTTAGATCTTTACTCGCTAGGGATTGTCTTATTCAACAAGAAATTGCACAAACGAGATTATATTGTTTATTTTTAGGATTCAAAACAAGTCAGATATGAAGAAGAGTATTATCTATACCAGAACAGGCGATAAAGGAACCACTTCACTGGTAGGTGGACAACGCGTGTCGAAAGCGCACGATCGGATCGAGAGCTATGGCACCGTAGATGAGCTGAACTCCTTTATCGGATTATTAATCACGGCCTTGAATGATGAGAAAGATACTGATTTCTTATCATTCATCCAGCATAAGCTATTCACGATCGGTTCTTACCTAGCCACGGATCAAGCGACCACGGAATTGAAAATCGAGAGCAAGGTAACGCCCGAGAGCATCGAGCGTATCGAGCGGGAGATAGACCGTCTGGATAACGAGCTGCCGAAAATGCACGCGTTCATCCTACCGGGAGGATGCCGCTCGGCCGCCCTCGCACACGTTTGCCGCACCGTTTGCCGTCGTGCCGAGCGACAAATCTATCGCTTGGCCGAGAATTGCCCCGTTGAGGAGCCTGTATTGATATTTATGAACCGTTTATCGGATTATTTCTTCGTTCTGGCACGAAAAGAATGCATAAATAATAACGGTAAAGAAATTATTTGGGATTATACTTGCGTATAATAAATAAAGTCATATTTTCGCGGAAAAATAGAGAACCAAATCGCTTCGGCGGTTATTAATACTTGACAGCTATGTATTGGACATTAGAGTTAGCTTCAAAATTGGAAGACGCACCCTGGCCTGCGACTAAGGATGAACTTATTGACTATGCACAACGTTCTGGTGCGCCATTAGAAGTGATTGAGAATTTGCAGGAAATGGAAGATGAAGGCGAGATTTACGAATGCATGGAAGACATCTGGCCGGATTATCCAAGTAAAGAAGACTTCTTCTTCAACGAGGAAGAATACTAGTTCAATTGAGAATTGAAAATTGAAAATTAAGAAATAGAAGAACGAGGTGGCGGACGATCGAGTTCCCCTGCCTCGTTGTTTTTTTGTGAAAATACAATTTATCCGGATTTGCTGCGTTTGTAGTTACAACGTGAAGTGAATGTTTAAATGAGAAGACGTCTTCTTTCGATCTTGATCCTTTTGTGTACTTGTGCGGGAATCGTACGGGCGCAATATGACGCACGCTTAAGTCAATACTTCATGGCGAAACCGTATTATAACCCGGCCGTGGCCGGAGCTACGGAGGACTTGAATATATTGGCTCTCGCCCGCTTGGAAATGATCGGCGTACATGGGGCACCCAAGTCGTTCTTCATTACCGCGGATATGCCACTCGCTTTAGGCAAGACGAATCACGGTGTCGGATTGGTTGTATTTACCGAGGCGATCGGGCTTTTCCAGAATACGCATGTAGGGGCGCAATACGCCTATAAGTATAAATTATTCGGGGGAGTCTTGAGCGGAGGTCTGCAAATCGGCTTAGTCAACCAGTCGTTCGACGGAACCAAGGTGATAAAGGTTGAGTCCGAATACCATCAAGAGACCGACGCCGCCATTCCTGTAGAGCAGGTCAGCGGCATGGGATTGGATATGAACTTCGGTATTTACTATACCCATAAACGGTTTTACGCCGGGTTTGGCATGACGCATATCACCCAACCGGAGCTTCAACTGGACGAGAACGCCTATACCTATATAGGTCGTTCACTTAATTTAATGGGTGGATACAATATTCAATTAAAGAATCCGTTGATAGAATTACAGCCCTCGGTGTTCTTGCTGACAGACATGCAAAGTTTTCATGCGGATATTACCGCTAGGCTGGAATATAATAAGATGTTTAATGGAGGTTTTTCCTATCGGGTGAATGAATCGGTGGGCATCATGTTCGGCGTAAAGCTAGGTCGTTTCCATGCGGGTTACGCCTTTGATTTCCCGACCACGGCCCTAGGCCGGGCAAGTAGCGGTAGCCACGAGCTATGTGTCAAGTATGCCTTAAAGCTGAACAAGACGAAGACAGGGAAAAATAGACATAAAAGTGTACGTATATTATAGTATATGAAAAAAGTATTATTAGTACTTGTAACGGTAGCCTTGCTTACCTCCTGCGGTAAATCTCTCCGGAGTGCCGGCGGTGAGGTGACAGGTGTCAGATCGGTAGCGTTCAATGAACCAGCGCCGTATGGAATGGTCTTGGTTAAAAGAGGTTCGTTCGAGATGGGTCCCGCCGACAAGGATTCCTTGTGGGGAATCATGCCGGAGACGAAAGGGGTCTCTTTCGATGCGTTCTGGATGGATCAGACAGAGGTAACGAACGCCAAATATCGCCAGTTCGTTTATTATGTGAGAGACTCTATTATCCGTGAACGCTTGGCGGACCCGGCTTATGGAGGCAACGATCTGTTCAAGATCACGGAAGACCGTTACGGGGAGCCTGTCACTCCGCATTTGGACTGGAACCGTCCGATTCCTTGGAGACGGGCGAACGAGGATGAGCAACGTGCGATAGAAAGTGTCTATTACACGAATCCCGTTACCGGAGAGAAAGGTTTGGACCCTAAACAAATGATCTATAAATACGAGTGGTACGACTATACCGCCGCCGCCCTTCGCAAGAATCAGTTGAACCCGGCGGACCGGGTTCGTAATACGGATATTCAGGTAGATCCGAACGAGGTAGTCATGATCTCCAAGGACACCGCTTACATCGATGATGAAGGACGTGTAATCAACGAGACGATCACCCGCCCGTTAAGCAGCGAATGGGATTTCTTGAATACCCGTATCGTCAATATCTACCCGGACGAGAATTGCTGGGTGAACGATTTCAAGAATGCGTACAACGAGCCATATACCCGTATGTATTTCTCTCATCCGGGTTACGATGATTATCCCGTAGTCGGTGTTTCTTGGGAACAAGCGACTGCCTTCTGCGTATGGCGTACGAATTTATACAAAGAATCCTTGAGCTTGCCACCGGGACAATTGGTAGAGCCATTCCGTCTTCCGTCCGAAGGAGAATGGGAATATGCCGCCCGTACAGGTAAGAACGAGAATAAGTTCCCTTGGTCTACCGACGAGCTTCAAGACAGCAAAGGTTGTTTCTTGGGTAACTTCAAGCCGGGTAAAGGTAATTATACGGAGGATGGCCATTTGATTACGTCTCGTGTAGGCTCTTTCGCCCCGAATGAGTTCGGGTTATACGATATGGCAGGAAACGTGGCGGAATGGACCTCAACGTCTTACTCCGAGTCTGGCCCGAGCCAAATGAGCGACATGAACCCGGATCTGCGTTACAACGCCGCCAAGAACGATCCCTACGCCATGAAAAAGAAAGTAGTGCGAGGAGGTTCTTGGAAAGATGTCTCACAATTTATCCGTTCGGACATGCGTACTTTCGAGTTCCAGAACGAGAGCCGTTCTTACATCGGTTTCCGTTGCGCACGTACCCAAATAGGATTCTCTCGCTCCAAGGGAAAGAAATAAGCGGGAATTATAAATTTAAAGTTTTGAATCATTTAAGACAATAATACGACGATGGGAAAATATAGAAGATATAAAAACAGACTGGAGATGTTCCTCTCCAGCGAAAGAGGAAAACGAGTATTGAACTTCCTGTATAGTTGGGGTGCGTCCATCGTAATCCTCGGTGCGTTATTTAAGTTATTACATATACCATACGCTAACCAAATCCTGTTCGTGGCGATGATCACCGAGTCTATCGTATTCTTTATCTCGGCGTTCGAGCATCCGAACAAGGAGTATCATTGGGAAGATGTTTTCCCCGTATTGAAATCAAAGAACCCGATGGATCGTCCGGATTTCACCGGTACGCCGATCTCAACCATGATCAATTCTACGGATAATGTAGAAGACGATGAGATAGCCGGGGGAATAAATATCGGTTCGGCAGCGTCTAAGGCGAACGCGCAAAGAGGTGGTTCCTTGAATATCGCAGGTAATCTGGACGTGACGGAAGAAGATACCAAGAACTTATCCGAGAGCATCAAGAAATTAAGCGGAGCGGCCGAGCAAATTTCCAAGATGGCGGAATTGACGGAAGCTACCCAAAAATATCTGGAGCAATTATCTGGCATGTCTGAGAACATGGAGCGTTTCAGCCAAGTGACTCATTCGCTTACGAACGTATCCGATACGCTGTTGAACTCTTATAAGAGTATCACGGATAATTCCGATGGCATCAGCCAGAACTCCCGTGGTTACGTACACCAGATGGAACAATTGAATCGTAATGTGTCCGGATTGAATACGATCTATGAGATCCAGTTGAAGAGCATCAGCTCGCAGATCGAGTCTATCGAGCATATCAACAGTGGTTTGAGCCGTATCCGTGAGATGTACGACGGATCGGTGGTAGATAGCTCCGTATTCCGTAACGAGACGGAAAAGATGACTCGCCAACTGGCCGAATTGAACCAAGTATACAGTCGTTTATTGCAAGCGATGACCGTGAATATGGGCTACCAACAACCGGCGCAGCCGCAACAACAACCTCAACAACCGATGTATCAGCAGCCACAACAGCCCGGTTACCAACAGCAATATCAGCAACCCTATGGTTACCAACAGCAACAACAGGCTCCGTATACAAACAACCCAATGAAGTAAAGAAATATGGCAGGAATATCAAATAATCCCAATTCTCCCCGTCAGCGGATGATCAACCTGATGTATCTGGTGTTCATCGCCATGATGGCACTGAACGTGTCGTCGGAGGTGCTGGATGGTTTTGAGTTGGTGGAAGGTAGCTTGCGAACCTCTATCGATAACTCCTCCCGCCGAAACAAGATCGTAGCGGACGAGATGGAAGCTTATTACCAAGAGAATCCCCAGAAAGTGGGTGAGTGGGCATTGAAGGCCCGTGAGGTGAAAAGAGCCTCAGATAGCCTCTATACGTATATACAAGATTTAAAGATCCGTATCGCTAAGGTAGCTGATGGCGAGAATGCCAACGTAAACAGCATCGAGCATAAGGATGATTTGGAAGCCGCCTCCCGTGTAATGCTCTCTCCTGTAAGCGGAGAAGGTAAAAAGCTGAGAGCGGAAATTGATAAGTATCGTATCTGGATGGGCGGCTTTATCGAAGATTCGGCGAAGACTGCCGTATTGGAGGCGAACCTAAGCACGACTCCCCCTCATAAAGCGGGGATAAATACCCGTACTTGGGAAGAGGCCTTGTTCGAGAATATGCCGGTAGCGGCGGCTGTTACCCTGTTAACAAAAATGCAAAGTGACGTTCGCTACGCCGAAGGTGAGGTCTTATCGAACTTATTGAATAGCGTAGACGTTGGCGATTACCGTGTGAACCAGATCACGGCGCAGGTAATCCCGGAAAGCCAGATCGTAATGCGAGGAAGCCAGTACAAGGCGAATATCGTATTATCGGCGGTAGACTCTACGAAACGTCCTACGATCTATGTAAACGGAAAAGAATTACCTTACGAGAATAAAGGAGTCTTCACGGTGAATACCGGAGTTGCCGGGACATTCCCGATCAAAGGTTATATCGAGATGCCGAATAGCGACGGCAGCATCATGCGCCGGGATTTCGAGAGCGAGTATTTCGTGACCGAGCCGACAGCTACCGTGGCCCCGACATTGATGAACGTATTATATGCCGGTATCGCCAACCCGATGCGTATCGCCGTCCCGGGTGTACCGAGCGGTAATGTGACAGCTACCATGACGAACGGCACATTAACCCGCAGCAAGGATGGTTGGGAAGCCCGCCCGTCTAAAGTAGGAACGGAAGCCGTGATCACGGTCAACGCTCGTATGGCGGATGGCCGGAACATAGAGATGGCAAAGACTACCTTCCGCGTGCGTGCCCTCCCCGATCCCCTACCTTATATCGAGTATAAGGATCAAAACGGTAACGTCCGTAAGTTCAAGGGAGGTATGATCGCCAAACGTAGCTTGGTAGAGGCTGACGGTATTCTGGCCGCTATCGACGATGATTTGCTAAATGTAAAATATACGGTATTACGTTTTGAGCTGACTTTCTTCGACTCCATGGGTAACGCTATCCCGGAAGTGGCCGAAGGAACCAACTTCTCGCAACGTCAGAAAAACTATATCCGCAATTTAAGTAAGGGTAAACGTTTTTATATCACCCGTGTAGTCGCGAAAGGTCCGGACGGTATCGAACGTACCATACCGACTATCGAAGTAATCGTAAATTAAGATTCGCAGTATGAAACATCTGTATTACATAGCCGCTTTGGCCGCCACTTTTTTAACAGCGATGCCTCTTCACGCGCAAGAAGAAGCAGAGAACGATGCTACGCAGCAACAACAAACGCGTCGCCGTTCGCCTCAAGCCAGCCGTGGGGAAAGAAACGATAAGAAAGATACCGGTTTACCCGAACTGACCGTACGGGCCCAAGATATGAACGAGCGTTTGACGCAAGAGATCGGGAACGCTCGCTGGATGCGTATTATCTACCGGCAGGTGGACTTGATGAAAGAACAGAACGCTCCGCTTTATTACCCGACCCGCCCGATGAACGGACAGATGAATCTTTTCTCCGTAATCTTCCAGCTTTTAGGTGAGAACAAGATCAAGGCCTATGAGTATCTGGACGGATACGAGGAGTTTGACGAAGCCCATTTGATCAACTTCAAGGATTTGCTGGATCGCTTCTACATCCTTTATGAGGAGATACCGGGGAGAGCGGGTGAGGAACCGACTTTCGTAATCAATGAAAGCGATATACCTGCAGCCGACGTACGGTCTTACTATGTAAAAGAAGCATGGTATTTCGACCAGAATAATTCCGCTTTTGATGTCAAGATATTGGCGATTTGCCCGATCCTTACCTCTACAGGTGATATGGGAGAGACAACCATGCCTATGTTCTGGCTTCCTTACGAGAATATACGTCCGTATATCAGCAATTCATACATCATGACGTCTAATATGAATAACGCCATGACTTTTACGATGGATGACTATTTCCGTCGCCGGATGTTCGAGGGGGATATCATCAAGACCCAAAACTTGATGAATCTGCCATTGCAGGCGTATTGCCCGACACCGGATTCCTTAAAGAACGAGCAAGCTCGTATCGAAGGTCAATTAACCAGCTTTGAGAAATCACTCTGGTATCAACCGGATACGACTCAAGTAGCGGTAGACAGCAAAGCCGCGAAGAAAGCCAGAAAGAGCGCCGCAAGAGGAAAAGGTACTACAACCAAAGAACCTGCCTCCGAAAAGAAAGCTCCCACTGTCAAGGCTCCGAAAGCAGAAAAATCCGCTCCGGTACGCAGTGTTCGACGCAGAAGATAAAAACGGACTCACGATACGGGTCTGAGCGATAACCGGTGATACGCAACATATGAATAAAGAAATCAAGATTAGACCAGAGCAAGAGAACGACTTTCAAGCAGTAAGGGAAGTCGTGGAACTTGCTTTCCGTGACGTGGAGGACAGTGATCAAAGCGAACCGTACCTTGTAGAACGTTTACGAAAAACGGACGCTTATATTCCGGAGCTCTCCTTAGTCGCTGAATTAAACGGCGAAATCATAGGGCATCTCATGATGAGTAAGGTGGAAATCGTATCAGAAGACCAAAGCGTGATCTCTCTTGGGCTAGCACCGGTTTCGGTGGTACCGAAGTACCAAAGGATTGGCGTTGGTAGCGCTTTGATCCGTGAAGCGCATAAGCGAGCGGGAGAGCTAGGCTATAAATCGGCCGTCTTATTAGGACATAAGGATTATTATCCGAGATTCGGATATAAAAGGGCGATTGATTTCGGCATTGAGTTCCCATTCGATGTCCCCAGCGAATATTGCATGGTTGTCGAGTTGGCACCGGAAGGACTCAAGAACGTGCATGGAATGATTAAATATGCCAAACCTTTTATGGAGTGAGAACTGTCTGTAATGAAATGAGACGGGACATACCCCATCTCATTTCACCAGATAATCAGATCCTTATTTAGAACCTACCCATGTCCACTTATGCCAAAGACCTTCCAACGGTCCGTGTTTATGTCTTTCAGCCCACCATTTACAGAAGCGTACTTGCAAAAAGAAAAAGGCGATACCGATGAACATGCTGACCGTATAACCGCAGTAAGGAGCCAGATTCAAGCCGATCGGGAAATAGATCAACGCACCAGCAAAAGATTGTGTCACATAATTCGTCAAGCTCATCTTTCCATAAGAGCGCAAGATAGAGGTAAAACGCTTAAAGGCCTCGCGCTGATACAGTAACACAAAGGAAGCCACCAATACGAACGTAAAAGCGAATTTCTGCCACATATCAAACACAACACCTGCCGTCTGGCGCACGATAGCGCTGTCCGCCGTATCCATCAACAATACTTTCAGTTGGTATAAAGGACCGAAAGCGATCGCAGTAATGATCAAGGTCTTTATCCAAAAACGGGAATTCTCCTCCGAGGGGATAAATAACTTTTTGCGCCCGATCAACATTCCCAGCATAAATAACCCGCAGGTCTGTACATACCGGCCGGCACCAACAGCCCAGAGCAAACTAGCCTTTTGTCCTAACGTCACGTTCTGCCAGATGAAATTCCATAAATCCCCCCGCTTGGTATGCTCCGCCATCTCTGAGTACATCTCCCCTACTCCTAAATTGGGTAATTGGTAATCCGGATTAAACAGGCTAGCGATATAATGATACCACTCCACCGGCTGCAATAAAAAGATAATAGCCGTTATCAAGACAGCCTTATCGCTCCATTTACGCACGATAAACAAAACAACGCCCACGATCGCATACAGCAGCAAAACATCGCCTGCCGGATAAAAAGCGGCGTTCAACGTAGCGAAGATCGTCAACAGCAGTAATCTCCAAAGGAAGCGGTAACCGAAGTCTTTTCCCTTCGCCTGCTGGTTCGAATACTGTATATAAAAGGTAAAACCAAATAACAAGGCAAAGATAGAATACGATTTCCCGGCAAACAAAGCGAATACCACCGTAAACACGCCTTCATTCAATACGTTCAACCATCCCGGCAGCGTAGCCGGGTCCGGATAGACCGGATAGATAAAATGTTCCACATTATGCACTAATAAGATTGCCAAGACAGCGAATCCACGTAGCGCATCCACCACCTCTACACGAGGTGACTTAGAGATTGTTGTTTGTTGCATACTATTTATTTGTTGTTTCTGTTAACCATGCTACCTTTTGATTGGACTCATGCGGTTGGCCGATAATATCCGCATAAAGTTCCGGACGACGGGCATTTCGGTAACGATATCCTCCAGCCTGTCTCAATTTCTCAGGGATAGCCGTAGCGATCACGAAATCATCCCCCAGCTTACGGCATTCCGCCAATATATCGCCGAAAGGATCCAGAATCATCGAGCAACCGTTCTTGATCTCATTATAATCACGCCCGATCGGATTGGAGAATACCACATATACCGCATTGTCGTACGCCCTAGCGGGAAGCCATTTCATAAGCCAAGCACGTCCCTTCAGGCCATCGAACTCCTGTCGCAAGGAAGTCGGGTCGTTTGCCCGGTTCTCCCATAACATAGGATTTATCAAACCAGCCCCGGGGCGAGGGGAAGGGGTACACATCGTCACGTGAGGCATGAAAATGATATCCGCCCCTAATAAGGCCGTGGCACGGACATTCTCTATGATATTATTATCGTAGCAAATCAATATGCCACATTTCCATCCCTTGATCTCAAAAACCACATATTGATCGCCCGGCAAGATATTCGGATTAATAAACGGATGTAGCTTGCGGTACTTTGCCTTCAAGCCATTGCCATCCACGCAAACTTGCGCTTTATAGATACGATCCCCATCCCGCTCAAAGAATCCGGCCAGCAACGTGACACCAAACTCTTTGGCGATGGCGATCAAGGCTTGCGTACTCTCCCCCGTGGGGATCGGTTCGGCAATAGCCAACAATTCCTCGCGAGACAAGTCCTTGGCAAACGTATATCCACAAACCGAGCATTCGTGAAAAGCCACTACATCCGCTCCCTCTACCGACGCTTTCCGGCACATCTCCCGGATGATAGAAAGATTATACACTTTATCGTTATCCCGTGTCTCGAACTGCACGGTGGCGATTTTTAATGGTTCCATGATATTTTGATTTAATTGGTTTATATATTTTTCGACTAGATTCGCAAAGATAACAATAATATACTACTTTTGCGGGATAACTTTTTCTACCGATCATGAATATCAGACAAACACGACAAGAAGATCTGGCCGAGGTAATGGCAATCTACGATTACGCACGCAGGTTCATGCAAGAGCATGGCAATGGCAATCAATGGATCAATGGATATCCTTCCGAGGAATTGATCTCCAACGAGATCAAGGCCAGCCATAGTTTCGTATGCGAAAATGAGCAGGGCGAGTTAGTGGGGACCTTTTGTTACATCGAGGGAATCGACCCTACTTACCTAAAGATCTATGAAGGCGAATGGCTGAACGATGAACCTTATGCCGTGATCCATCGCATGGCCTCCAACGGTAAGCAAAAGGGGATCTCGACCGAATGTCTAAAATGGGCATTCGCTCATTGCGATAATATCCGTATCGATACACACCGGGATAATATTGTCATGCAAAACTTATTGAAAAAGCATGGCTTCAAGCAATGCGGTATCATTTACATCGCGAATGGTACGGAACGCATCGCTTTCCACAAAATAGTAAACCCAACAAATAAAGAATCATGAAGCATCCTATTGACCTAGAGCATTGGAACCGGAAAGAACATTTCCTGTTTTTCGGTTCTATGGACGACCCTTTCTTCGGACTGACCACCCAGATAGACGTGACCTCCATCTATAAAGAGGCGAAAGCGGATCATGCCTCTTTTTTCCTCTACTCCTTACATAAGATTATGACAGCCGTTAATGAGGTGGAAGAGTTCCGGTACCGGATCATCGACAACATCCCTGTCTGCTTCGACCGAATCCACGTGGGAACAACGATCGGGCGGGAAGACGGTACATTCGGCTTCGGCTTCTTCGAATATACACCGGACAGGCAACTGTTCCTTCAAAACGCACAGAAAGAGATCGAACGTGTGCAAGCTCTCACAGGCCTTTGCAAAGATAGGGAATCTGACCGGCAAGACCTAGTCCGTTTCTCCCCGGTCCCATGGATCGCCTTCACGGAGATGAAACATGCTTCCTCTTTCCGTACAGGCGATTCCGCTACCCGTATCTCCACCGGAAAGCTGATCGAGCAGAACGGGCATCGGATGCTCCCTATCTCCGTAACGGCTCATCATGGCTTGATGGACGGCAGACATGTGTCTATCCTCTTAGATCGTATAGCGGATAAAGATTGATAAAACAGCGAGCCCCCCCCGACAGTCAGCCCAGTACTCCCGGCGGGAGTACCCCAGTACCACGTAGGAAGTACTTCGGTACTTTCATCAAAGTATTCCAGTACTCCTTACGAAGTACTGGGGCAAGTCTATAGGCTATCCAATCGGGCTTATTTACGTACCCGCAAGAAACGTTTGGTCAGGTACCTGCGGACAGGCTCGTCGTATATCCTCAAACTGATATAAGCCAGCGCAATACTTCCGAGAACCAAGGCCAATGCTTCCGGCCACGCCTCGGCAAATGTAAGGTTCTCCTTCTTCACCCACCCAAAATACAAGTATATAAGAGGGTAATGTACCATATACAAAGGATAAGAGATATCTCCCAAGAATTTACAAATACGGGCGGAATGCTTATCGGTTGTCTTCCCGGAAGCCCCCAGATAAACAAGCATAGGGAATATCAGGATCGCACATACGGAATCATAGATACCGTTCATCCATAAGGTCTCACCATTACCGACATAGGGCATGGAGAGTAAAACGACGATCGCCAGGCTACAGATCCAAAAAGCACCTTTGACATGAATGGGCTTAAAAACGCGCGACATCAACAATCCCATCGAGAAAGAAAATAACACTCGTAAAAAGCCACCGATCAAATTGTACTCTTCCATCGTCCACCCCACACCTAGGTGCCCCGCACCGGAAAAATTGAATATAGCGAACGAAGCCAATCCGATTCCCGCCAAGACAATAAGTGCCGTAAGCGCCTTCGTTGACATCCGACGAATAAACAAAGCATACATAATATTTCCGATATACTCGAAGAACAAAGACCAACTAGGGCCATTTAAAGGAAACATCTCACCATTTCCACGGATCTCAGGCCCGGAACCGGGTACAGCCGGTATCAAAAAAAGGTTGATAAGCAAAGCTAGCATCACCATGGATATGGAGACCTGCGTACCATCCCACTTCTCACACCCTTGTATACAAAACGCAATAACTCCCAAAACGGCCCCTAGGACAACCATCGGATGCAAACGGATCAATCGACGTTTGATAAAATCCTTTGTTGTCATGGTTTTCCACCGGTCGTCATAAGCATAACCAATCACGAACCCAGACAGGATAAAGAAGAAATCAACGGCTAAATAACCGTGATTAAATTGTTGATCAATGGGACTCGTAGCAAAGGCTTCGAATACATGATAAAATATAACCATTAACGCTGCGACACCTCTCAATCCATCAAGAAGGTCATAATGAGGTTTTGTGTCCGCGAATGCGGCCGCTGAGATTTTTGAGTTTGACATTAATTGTTTGAGCTTATTTTTGATACTACTATTACTCCTAATTTCCGCAAAAATACAAAAAGGCCCCATCTTTCACGTTATTAGACAGCTCTTTTTTCATTAGTTACACATAAATAGGGTCGCAAAATACGAAGTCCCCAGCAAAGCTTACGCCTGCCGGAGACTTGTTTCTTTATCCGTACTCCATCCTCACGGAGGTACTTACGGACCTCTTAATTTATTACTTTAGTATTAATATTAATCCAACTCCCGCCTGTTCATCCGTCACGGATTACTTGGGATCGAAACCCTCACGGGAATTGTTGATTATCTTATTTCATTATTCCTTTATTGAATATCCTTATTTTACAGCTACTTTCACGGTCTTGTTACCTACCGTTACGAATACTACACCAGCAGGAGCGGCGATAGTAGCGTTGTCGGAAGTAAGAACTGTCTCAGCAACTGTCTGGCCTAATACAGTACGAACGTAAGCAGTCTCGCCTGCGGCACCTTGGATAGTTACGACACCGTTACCGGCTACAACTACGATAGAAGATTCTTTTGCGTCGATAGATTCGTTGGCTGTCGGAACCTCTGTGCCAAGCGTGAAGACCATTGCCTTTTCTGGATTTGTTGTTAAACCTAACATACCATTCAAAGCATATACATAAGCTGTCTTATAAACATCACCCTCTTTGACCTTTCTTTGAGAAGAAACGAAATATTCATCATCTCCCTCCGCAAGTGTGATATTAAATTTGAACGCATCCAATCGATCTGTTGATTTCACGCTCTTGTCATCGTTAAGCTCCTTAACAACCTTAACGGTCTCACCTTTCACGGTAGTAGTGATTGTATCAACCCCCGTAAGGATAGCCGGGCGGAAGATAACCTTCGTCTCAGACTTGCCTGAACCTTCCAAATAATATTTCTCGTCCGTATATTGTTGCGCAGAACCTTCAACGAAATAATGCAAAGAATCTGTCGGATTGAACATGAACATTCTCTCAGCCGGTTTTTCCTCACCTTCAGCCACCTCAATACCCTTAGAGATATAGAATGACGGAGTCTTAGCCTTGCTATCCGCTGTATCTAACCAGAAGATCATGCTTTCAGCGGACAAGATGCCCTCGTTGAAGCCATTCTTATTCAACTGATAGTTGATAGAGCCTAACATATTGTCGAAAGAAGCGTGACGAGGTTTAGCGGCCAATGACGGGTTGAACGGATTAGCGTCCAAAACCTCAACGTTAGCGTAAGCCTCATTCAAGGCTTTAGCTGCCATATAGCGACCACCATCGAAAGAAACCTTCAAATCTGTTGTTCCGATTTTTGCTGTTTTCGCATTTGGACCAGTGGAACCCTCATAACTAAGCTTACCGTCTGTTACATCCTTCACTGCAACTAAAGAATAACCACCAGCGGCATTCTTAACAACAGCGAACTCTATAGCGGCATCAGCAGCCTTATCTCTAGCTGCGCCAGCGCCAAGATATTTAGCATCATCACCTTTAGCCTCCGTATAACGCAAGACATAAGTCGGAACAACCAATGTATCGCCATCAGCCTTCATGATAACCTCACCCTTATCATTCAAATAAGCGAAAGTATTTGTGCTTATCACATAATCCTCAACACCTTGCAGAGATTTAGTAGAATGATCTTTTGCTCCCTTTATTCTTTCCGGATAAAGAACGATTAAATTCTCCTCTTTGGTTGAAGCCTTCATTGTTTTAGTAGCATTGTCATCAATAGCATAAAGAGCTTTCTCTCCGAATAACGCGTCCTTACCATTGAATGTCATCTTAAAGCCTTCAGCGATCTGAGTATCCGTAAATACCTTATATCCGTCCGTACGAGTCGTAGCGATCGTGTTGAACTTAACGGAAGTATTGTTTGCTAAAGCTAACGCTGTTGTTACACCCTTATTTGCGGCGATTGTTACATCAGTGCCGTTGTACTTAGCGTTAACTACCTTATAGCCACCTTCAGCGCCATTAGGTTGTAAACGTAATACTAAATCATCACCAGTCTCACGGTTTGTCAATGTAAATTCATATTTGCCGTTGAAGCCAGAAACGATCCATTGTGATACCGGCATAGTGAAATCTACGCTATTATAAGCGGCGACACTTAAGCTTGAACCATCAGCAGGATCTATTGTCAAATACTTATGGTACTCAGTTTGTGAATCAGCCTCATCATTCTCACTCTTGGTTGAGCTAGTGAAGTAGATATTAACCACATTCTCAATGTTCTTCTTCAACAATACTGAAGCGTCAAGGTAAGAGTTTTCACCTAGTTGAGGATGGATAGCGGAATATTTCGTTCCTGACATTAGAACAGAAGTAACATAAGTTTTCGTATCAGAAACAGATGGCTTAACAGCAGCTACGTAAACCTTCGTCGCGGCTGTTGTTTGATCTTTTTTCTTATAATCAACAGTCAACGTCAATTTACCATCCTCATTCAATACGTCTTTCGCCGTAATCGTAAAGTTTGCGTTAGAGCAAGAGTCAGCGTTGGCCGTAGCAACCGATCCCTTCATCCAATACAAAGCATATCCCTCATTGTCTTGCTTACCATTGATGTCATAACGATTAGAGGGATCTAAAGCTAAGAATGTAATTTCTTGAGCCGCTGTCAAGATTGCGTCATTATCTGGAGTCTCTGCATTTACCGCACTAACAAATGCCTTAACTTTCTTCGAATCACCTTTCACGAAATAAGTACCGGCAGCCAACTTATTCTCATCAGAAGGTTGAGTTGCCGCAACCTCATCCGTAAATGATACGGGAACAACCTTATCAAACAAATTTCCAACCAGTTCATTCGTTGTATAATCGAATGACAATGTTGTGCCATTTGAATTATAGTCATTCAAATAAGCGGCATCAATACCCTCTGAGCAAGAGAATGCTTTCAAGCCAGTCTTTACTTCTTTTGTAGGTACAGTTACTGTATACAAACCTGAGAATTTCAACTTGCCCTCTGATACAGCGAACTTAGCATTCAACTCAGAAAGATTCTTGTCGGTAGCGGCAGTCAACGCATTACCGTCTTTACCGGTAACTACTTGATAAGCCACACCACCAACATTAGCCCACAACTCAAAAGAGTTAGATGAATAATTACGGATAGTAAATACGACTCCTGTAGTTGCATTACCATCAGCATCACCAAAAGAAATAACCTTCTTTTTGTCCTTTGTCGTAAGAACATCTGTAACCTTCAACAATGCACTCTCAGACTCACCTAGATAAAAGCTCATTCCATTAGCAAGAGCCGTCTTATTCTCGCTATAGGAAATTACGGTCTTAGTCGTAAGATCAGTAGCGGCATACGCAGCATTAAAAGCAGGTCCACCTAGCAGTAAACCAGCTGTTAACAAGGTAAAAATCCTTTTGTTCATAAATTCAAAATTTAATATTAATAATAGTGTTAATTAAAGTCCATCCCGTCGTTTAGCACCCTTGTTTTACCCGAAAACGACTAGTCTAAACGATCGTCTAGATCTTGCGTTTTTTAAGGGGGTAAAAAGAATGGTTCGTGAAAGGAATCGGCTGTTTCGTAACGGATAGCCTATTTGATTGATAAGAAAGAGGATAAGGGGTGAAAAAAATAGCTCAGAAGGGTTGCAAGTATCGAAGAAACGCGTACCTTTGCAAATGACTAAAAGAATCGATCGTTTAAACTAGTCGTTTCTATCCCATAAAAGATTGTCAAACATCAAGGTTTTTAACTATATATAATGTACAGGTGTACATTAAAATAATGTAAACCTATCAAAGCATAAGATCTGAATCAAGCTTCCTCTTTGACACAAAAGTATTGATAGTACCGCTAGCTTCGAGTTATAGGTATTTTATAGGCTCACCCGATAATCATTGGGGATATCTTCAGGCTCATCTATATTTCAGCCGGCAGCCTAAGATAAGTCGGCCAACAGATGAGATCATGAGATAACTATTGCCATATAAATCGCTGTCTTATAAACTATTAATCAACAGA
>NZ_QTLZ01000006.1:0-55997 GCF_003635425.1 Parabacteroides sp. AF27-14 | reverse complement strand
CCATATAAATCGCTGTCTTATAAACTATTAATCAACAGACCAACTCACTTGAGAAAGGCTTCCCAAGTGAATAACTAACCACTTCCAGACTCGTAAGCTTACGGCTACCCCCAGCCGTAAGTTATTCACTTGACAAACCGTAAGTTATTCACCTGACAAGGCATAAATTATACATTAACCGTCTCTTCCCCGATGGTTATCGGGAAATGGCAGAGGAACTATAGATACAAGTGGCCCATTTGTCTTTTTGACAACTTGTAATCTGAAGTCCCGGAGAATCGATTATTCCGTACCCAAGTGCGTCTCGCTTCCAAATTCGAGAGAAAAAAACAGCAATTCTCTGTTTGATAGCCGTTTGCTGAAAAACAGCCTTTCGTTCCAGCCGAAATAATTCACCCTAGTTCATGTTTTACGGTCGTTAGGCGGTAATAATGCCCAACGCTACCGCATGTGAGGGCCGATGCCTATATATGTGTAGGCTTACGCCACTATATGTGTAGCTTGACGCGACTATATGTGTGGGTTAACACTGCTATATGTGTGAGTTGATACAGCCATATGTGTAGGTTGATACGTATATATTCGTTAAAAAGCGACGCTTATCGTGTTAAAAAGCGGTTGTGGTAGCTTGTTCGCGCTCCCCGCTTACGCTCGTTGGCTTTTATAGCCAGAGAGCCGTGTCGTGAAAAAGAAGGTATTTCAATCAAAAAGATACCATTCATCGCATTAAGCTGACATCCGTGATTCTTGTCTTATCCCTTTGAATTAAGTCTGTCCCCAATAAATATCGGGTGAGCGTTTACTTGATTAATATTGGAAATATATGAACGATGAATCTGCAGAAAAATATCTTGAGGCAACGATTCGTCAGCAACCACGTCACTGGCTCATAGACAAAAAACGAAACGGCAGACATCTCCGCCGTCCCGCCCAAAAGAGATAGCCTTATCTCTGTTTGTACACATGTCAAGGTTGGTTATTTACTGATATCAGGGCCTATATAAACCCTGTTTTTCATATCGTGCGTAAACATAAGACTTTTTTTCGACAAAAGAGCAGATTCCTTCTTCTTTTTGGGAATACATGTTCTAAACATGCCACACTACCTCTTGGCTACTAGCGTGAGCTTCTATTATAGAGGAACTATGAAAAAGCATTTTACATCAAAACATAAAGCTAAATCCTTTCTTCTGCGAAGCATTGAACCGTTCAATCTCCAAAGAAAGGGATTTCTTTAACTGATTAGCCATAAATATTAAGAAAGACCTGCGTATGATGCAAATTGCCTTCAGTCGTTTTAAGGATTTTCTGAAAGAACAGTACCCATTATATGAATGCAACATCAAACCCGAATTTATCACTAAGGATATGATGGTTCTGTTTGTAGACTATTTGCAATCCCGTAGCGTTGGCGAAGGAGCAAAAAGTATCTATCAGCGTTTCAAGAAAGTGATACGCTATGCCATCGAACACGATGTGATACTGAAAGACCCGTGTAAAGAAGTAATTTGTAAGGTAGATGACCAAATGTTACGGAAAGATGTGCTTTCACTGGAAGAAATTCAGGCTCTTATCAACTGCCATTATGAGAATGAGAACCCAATGGTAAGACGTGCCTTTATCTTCTGCCTATATTGTGGTTTACGCCTCTGTGATGTGAAAGACCTTACATATAAGAATGTAGACTACTCAAACAAGCTATTGAAGTTTGAACAAAACGGTGAAGACCGTGCAGCCTATGGTGAGCAACTCTTGAAGAAGCTGGAAAAACGACTGAATACCAAAGGGCTTAACGAACGTAGATTCCGGGAGTTCAGACGTTTATATCTTGTTTATCCACAGTTGAAAGAAGAGGTTTTAGGCTATGTTATGTCGGGTTCGGGAATTCGGCGGTTGCCGACCGCCGAATTTGAAACAGAGATTCGGCGGTCAGTAACCGCCAAATTGCAAATGGTTTCAGAAATTGCAAATAATGACTGGAAATTGGCTGCTGAAAAGCTATTTAACAGATTATCTTCTACGCATTTGAATGCAATATCTGCTATTGACAATCCTATTAAACGTGCCTTTTATGAAATGGAAACGATTAGGGGATGCTGGACTGCAAAAGAACTGGAACGGCAGATTGATTCATTGTACTACGAGCGTAGTGGATTATCTAAAAACAAAGAAGCTCTTTCTGCATTAGTACAGCAACAGGCAGTTCAACTACAGCCTGCGAATGTAATAAATACTCCCTTGACCTTAGAGTTCTTAGGGTTAAATGAACGGGCATTAGTTACAGAGAATGATTTAGAGCAAGCCATCCTTGATAATTTACAAAAGTTCCTTCTGGAAATGGGACACGGCTTCTGCTTTGTACTGAAAAAGGAGATACTTTAGTTCGTTATGCCACAGCAGGATTAGACCCAAATATTTTTGTACAAAAGTATAAAATCCAGTTGCCCAGTGAGGAAGAATTCAAGAGATTTCTTTCAAAGGAGATAGGCTAACAACTTTCAATAAAAACAAAGGTTTAGTTCATTTTAGATATACAAGAGAAATGGACTAAACTTAATCTGTAACCTTTTCATTATAAAACCTCAAAAATTCCATTTCACCCACCTGCTTTAAAAATTTCTGATTTTCAATAAAGTCTTGCCCATACTTTAACCAACGTTTTGTAAAACCTTTGAACTTAGTACAAGGAAATAGATGACATTGGTAGCAGTGTGTTATTCCTTTCTCAACGCAACACAGGTAAAATGTTCTACATTTTTCACAGCGGGTTTTGTTTTCCTCTGCTCCCTGACAAGTTTTTTCATCTCGTGTGTAGCTTGGACAACCGCCACAGAACACACCACAAGCAGGAATACGACCATGATATGGCTTTATTACAGATAAGGTTTTTGCCATCCAAAAATTAGTCAAATTCAATTTATTTGCCTGTCGTTTTTGTTCCTTCTTCACCACGTATTTTTGCTTCTCAAAGAATGGACGAGCAGTTAGACTCACTTCTGATGTGATTTGTATAATACCTTTTGTAATAGCATATCGTTCTATTTCTTCCAAAAGCATAGTTGCAATGCCTTTGCCTTGAAAGTCTGCGTGAATGAACATAGAGTGCAGATAGCCTTGCGGCGTAATGGATGAAAAACCTACAATCTGAGACAATTGATTAACAGCCACAATAAAATAGTGAGTCTTTATCATTTCCTCTATATTGGAAAGATCATCTCCGCATGATGCCCAATCTTCAACTTCATCCTGTGAATAATCACGCCTGTTTACTACAAGCACGGTATTCTTATATAAATCTCTCAGTTCAGCACTATCAGATTGTTGCGCTATTCTGATTTTAAAGTCCATTTTCATCTTTGGTTTTGTATCTTTTCGTATAATACCTTATTATCATTAAGGGTTAAAACATATATCTGTTTTTCCGAATTATCGTTAAATGCTTCTTCTTCAAAACTTCCAAACTTGTGAATAATATCAAATCCAGCCCGTTCCAGATATGAATCCAATTCTTGAGGGAAAAACATCCTCATGTCCAAATTCTGGATTGAATGAAACTCGCCATTGATAAAATAGTGCCATTCTATGCGATTGATTTGGGTTGTACTCTCATAACGCATCGTTTGTTTTATCAACACATCCCGTCCATCATCCGTTGTATATTCGGCAATTACTGCCTGCACTTTTTCGCTCTCGACAATATACTGGATGTTGGGATTAAAGCAATCTAACAGAAATAAGCCTCCTGCTTTGAGATGATTTCTAACGCACCCTAACGCATTGAATAAATCTTCGTTTCTGTATAAATGGTGGATTGAATTAAATGGAATAAAGATTAGGTCGAATTTTTCTTGCAAGTCGAGCATTCTAATATCTGCTTCTATGAAATCAATCACTAATTCTGCTTCGATAGCCTTCATCTTTGCTTGTTCGAGCATTGAGGGTGTGTAATCTACTCCGCAAATGCTGTATCCATCTTTGGCAATGGGGATCGTAAGTCTGCCTGTACCACAGCACAGTTCAAGTATTTCAGCCTCCTTATTTTTCGGTAGCCACTTTTTGTAGAATTGCAAATCAGATAGAAAGGTATTTAATCCATCATATATATTTGCATCATAAATCAACTCACCAACCTTGTAACCTATATTCATTTATATTCTCCAATATTCATTGTTTCATATTTATATACCAAACTTATTTCTATTCTCTTTCGTGTCCGGATGGATATGCCATAGATTAACCTTATCTTCCTTTATTTCTGCAACCCAAATAGCATGAACATTATTTAGAACCTGATCTGATTTAACATACCCACAGGGTTTTTGGACTGACCCAAAAAATTGTCTAGCCGTGGATAGTCCTGCCGAATAATTACATACAAAAAAAGCTTGACTGATTACTCAATCAAGCTTTTCAACTTCAGTACCCAGAGCCGGGATCGAACCGGCATGGAAGTGAATCCACTGGTGTTTGAGACCAGCGCGTCTACCAATTCCGCCATCTGGGCATTTTTGATTAACCTTTTAGCTTTAGCAGTAGGTTTGTTTCTCAAATGCGTTGCAAAGGTACAGCTTTTTTTTAAACCCGCAAGCGTTTGGGTAAAAATTTTCAAATATTTTTTTCACAGTGGGAATATGTATGGGATTGTTTCGCATAGAAAGATTATTTCGTTACATTTGTAAACGTATAATCATAATAACAGCCAATATCATGAAAGATAATTATTGCGTCATCATGGGAGGCGGAATCGGTAGCCGTTTCTGGCCTTTCAGTAGAGAAAGTTACCCAAAGCAATTCCTTGATTTTTTTGGGAGCGGACGGTCTTTACTGCAAATGACATTTGATCGCTTCGCAAAAATCATCCCTACTGAAAATATATACATCGTTACCAACGAATCTTATGCGGACTTAATCAAGGAGCAGTTGCCGGAATTAGCGGAAGAACAAATACTTTTGGAACCGGCTCGTCGCAATACAGCCCCTTGTATCGCTTATGCGGCTTATCATATTAAGGCATGCAATCCGGAAGCCAATATTGTCGTAGCCCCTTCCGACCATCTGATCTTAAAAGAGGATGTTTTCTTGAGGGACGTTCAAAAAGCGTTGGATTTCGTGAAGAGAAACCGTGCGTTGGTCACCTTGGGCATCAAGCCTAGCCGCCCGGAAACAGGATACGGATATATCCAAAGCAGTGATACGGTAGTAGATGATTTCACCAAGGTAAAGACCTTTACTGAAAAACCGGATCTCGAGTTGGCAAAGGTATTTATGGAAAGTGGAGAATTCTTCTGGAATTCTGGCTTGTTCGTCTGGAACGTGAATACGATCTTGGAAGCGTTCTCTAAATATCTCCCGGATATCAGCAGCCGTTTCGATCTAGGTAAGGATAAATTTAATACCCCGGAAGAAAAAGCGTTCATCCAAGAGAATTTCCCTTATTGCCTAAATATATCCATCGACTACGGTATCATGGAGAAAGCGCACAACGTATATATGCTATGTGTAGATTTCGGTTGGGCCGACCTCGGTAGCTGGGGATCTTTGTTCGACCTAGCGAATAAAGACGAAAATGAGAACGCAGTATTGAAAAATAACGAGGCAATGCTATACGAATGCTCCGGCAATGTGATCGCATTAAATAACCCGAAACGTCTAGCCGTTATCCAAGGGCTAAAAGATTGCATCGTGGCCGAGTCCGGAAACGTATTATTGATTTGTAAGAAGGATGACGAACAACGTATCAAACAATTCGTAGCCGACGCTAAAATCAAATACGGAAAAGAATACAACTAATTAAGAATTGAGAATTGAGAATTGAGAATTATCGGCAAGCGGTATTCATTCTCAATTCTCAATTTTCAACTTCTTAGCAAGATATCGTACAGGATACCACGCAGCCAAAAAGCCTATCGTTAATACCGTTACAAAGACTGTTATTATATCCACCGTGACTACACGTACCGGATAAGCCTCTATAATAAACGCTCCGGCAGCTTCCCCTAGTTTTATAAAGCCAAACTCTTGTTGTAGCAAGCAAAGTACAACCCCGATCAAGACTCCGATCAAAGCTCCAAAACCGGAGATCATCCAGCCTTCAAACAAGAAAATCCGACGGATCAGACTGTCATCAGCCCCCATATTACGCAGTGTACTCACATCCTCCTGTTTCTCGATCATCAACATGGATAAAGAACCCACCACGTTGAATAAGGCGATCGCCAATATAAAAGTAAGGATCAAGAAGGTCATCCATTTCTCGACTTGCATCATCTTGAAAGAAGCCTCTTGTTGCTCAAAACGGTCTTGCACGATATATTGATCACCTAGGATACGTTGAATCTCTTTCTTTACCGGAGCGATATCCCCGCTATCTTTCACCTTCAATTCCACCGCTGTCACTTCTTTATCATAATTAAATAAAGAACGGGCCAATGACAAAGGCACGATCATATATGAATCATCGTAAACCTGTTGGTCCGTACGAAAGACAGCACCGATATAAGCATATTCCAAATTGAAAGAAGAAGCCGGATTCGCCATGTTCACCTTCTCCTCCCGCTTCGGAGCGTAGATCTCTAGCGGAGAGACGAAGCCAGCGTTTATTCCTAGCGAGAAAGCCAATCCGATCCCCATATTCGCATAATTCGCCACCTCGTCATTCAGAAGGAACTTTCCATCGATCAAGATACTATCGATCTGCGCCAGTTTCTCATATTGCTCGTCTACACCTTTCAAGGTAGCTACACCCTGACGATCTCGATAACGGACCAAGGCATTGTCCTGCAATACCTCACTAAAACAAACAATGCCGGGCAATTCCCTCACCTTACGTATCTCTTCCGAGGTCGGGTCGAAAACCTTCCCTTTCCGAGGCATGATCTTCAACTCCGGATCAAAATTGCTGAAGAGAGAAGAGACCAAATCGTTGAAACCATTATAGACCGACAAGGCGCATACTAAGGCGATCGTGGCGACAACAACCCCGCATACCGATACCATCGATATGATATTTATGGCATTGTGCGACTTCTTCGAAAAGAGATATCGCCGGGCTATATAGAACGGAAGATTCAAGGCTCCTCTGATTACTTATGCAAAAGATTGTCGATATTCTCGATATAATCCAATGAATCGTCTATAAAGAAGCTCAATTCAGGAATCTTACGAACCTGCAAACGAATACGTTGCCCCAAATCAAAACGGATCGCTTTCGTATTGCTCCGTATAGCCTCCAATAGCTCTTGCGATTTATCCGACGGGAAAATGCTTAAATAAGCTCTCGCCACACTTAAATCCGGACTTACACGAACTACGCTGACAGAGACCAATACGCCATGCATTCCTTGCGTCTGCTTCTGAAATATATCACTCAACTCCTTCTGAAGAAGGCGTTCGATCTTTTGTAATCTAGTACTTTCCATACGCTTTATTATTTACTTTTTCCAGATCATCGTCAAGCCGTCACGTAAAGGGAGGATCACCTTCTCTACCCGATCGTCTTGCTTAACCTTTTCATTAAAAACCAGTATTCCCTTCGTTTGTTTATCGGAAGAATGCACTTCTTCTACCACTTTACCGTCCCAAAGCGTATTATCCGCGAGAATCAAGCCGCCCGGACGGACCATCGGGAATACCAAATCATAATACTCGGAATACAGGCGTTTGTCGGCATCGATAAAAACCATATCGAACGTCTCATCCAAACGGGGGATAATCTCCATCGCATCCCCCAAATGGACTTTTATCTTGTCCTTATGTAGCGAGCGGGAAAGATATTTCATGATAAAATCCTCCATCTCGTCATTGATCTCGATCGTATGGATCAACGCCCCCTCTTCCATGCCTTCCGCCATACACAAAGTGGCATAAGACGTATAAGTCCCGATCTCCAAGACTCTTCTCGGACGAATCATCCGGCAAAACATCTTCAATATCCTACCCTGCAAATGCCCGGATAGCATACGCGGACGGAGAAGGTTCACATTGGCGTCGCGATTCAACGCCGACAGCAAATCCCCTTCTTCATCTATATGAGAAAGAATATACGCATCAATCTCGCCCGTAAACATTCCTCTTACTCTTTAAAAGTAGGCAACTGATATTGCGTGCCGGCATCCAGCACCTTTCCTACGTTGTTAATCTCCAAAAAGCTGGTACCGCCACCTTCGCCGAAGCTACCGCTCAAATACGCTACCATATCGTTGCGAGTGATACGTCCGCTATGGATCAGCTGGTTCAACGCATCATAGAAATATCCCCTACGACTGTCGTTGTACGGCTGATGAACCGCCCATACCCCATAAGAAAGACCCAACATACGCATCACACGAGGATTATAGCATATAGCGAACACAGTAGAGGTTCCGCGGAAAGCGGCCAGATAACGTGCCGTACGACCCGTATAACTATCCGTGATAATCGCCTTCACATGTAATTTAGAAGAAGACTTAACGGCTTGTTTCGCCAAGAAAGAAGTCACGTCTAAATCATTCCCCTCGATCGGCACACGGATATCATTCGCAGAAAGCTTGGTCTTCTCGGCTTCACGAGCCACTTTCGTCATGGTCTGTACCGCCTCGATCGGATATTTTCCATAAGCCGTCTCACCGCTTAACATCAAAGCATCCGTACGATAATAAATAGCGTTGGCGATATCCGTAACCTCGGCACGAGTAGGACGAGGATTATTAATCATGGAATGAAGCATTTGCGTAGCCACGATAACCGGCTTCTTCACCTCCACGCATTTACGGATCAGCATACGCTGGATACCCGGGATCTTCTCGGCCGGAACCTCGATACCCAAGTCACCACGAGCGATCATGACGCCATAAGCCACTTCCAAAATCTCCTCGATATTGTCTACACCCTCTTGATTCTCGATCTTAGCGATAATCTTGATAGGGCTGTTACGCTCGTCCAAGATACGTTGGATATCCAATACGTCCTGTTTGTTGCGAACAAATGAGTGAGCGATAAAATCGAGATCATGATCGATCGCCCAAAGGATATTATTACGGTCTTTCTCAGTCAACGAAGGCAAATTGATACGTACGCCCGGCACATTCACGCTCTTGCGGCTACCTAGCGTAGCGTCATTCTGGATCTCGCAAAGCAAACAATCGCCGGATTTCCCGGTAACCTTCATTTCCAGATCACCATCATCGATAAGGATGTCGCTGCCAATCGCCAAATCGTTCACGAAATTCTTATATGACACACAAATACAATCATGCGAAGTTTCCTGATCGGGATTACCGATTACCTTCACGATCTCTCCAGTCTTGAAAGGGATCGGTTCCTTGTTTACCGTCGTCGTGGTACGTACTTCCGGCCCCTTTGTATCCATCAAGATACCGATACGGTCGGATACGGTACGGACGTTATTTACCACACGGGTCAACCCCTCTTCCATCATGTGAGCCGTATTCAGGCGCACCACATTCATTCCCGCTTTATATAACGCCTCAACGAACGCAACGTCGCAGCGCTGGTCGGAAACTGTAGCAACAATCTTCGTATGCTTTAACATATACCTTAAATTATTATAACCTAATTATTAATTCTATTTGATAACCTACTAAACCTTCTATCACATAAACGATTCGATCGCCAACCGATACGAATCCAGCCCAAACCCAAGAATCACTCCCCTGCATGCCGCCGATATCATCGACACATGACGAAACGATTCACGGGCATGCACATTCGAGATATGCACTTCCACGACTGGCGTAGTAACCGCCTTGATAGCATCGTGCAACGCAATGGAAGTATGCGTATAAGCGCCGGCGTTCAACACGATACCGTCATATTCAAAACCCACCTCATGGATCTTGTTAATTATCTCTCCTTCCACATTACTTTGATAATAAGATATCTCACACTGAGGAAAGCGGGCACGTAACTCGCTCAAATAGTCCTCGAACGAGGCATTTCCGTATACTGTCGGTTCTCGCTTGCCCAACAGATTCAAATTAGGGCCATTGATGATCTGAATCTTCTTCATTCTTATTGTAAGTTTATTACCTTTGTACCGCCCGTTGAGGCCGGAATTATCCGGCAAAGGTAAGGATTTTATTTGACACATTCATAACGACATACCGACAATGCGACAAGGAAAAGATATAATAAACCGATATAACACCTATTTACGGTTAGAAAAATCGCTCTCAGCCAACTCCATCGACGCCTATTTGACAGATCTTGACAAATTGCTACGTTTCGCAGAGGATGAGAAAAAGGACGTTAAGGAGATCAGCTACGACGACTTGCAACAGTTCATCGCCCAATTACGTGACATCGGTATCCATCCCCGATCGCAAGCACGCATCATCTCGGGTATCAAATCGTTCTATCGTTTCTTATTGCTTGACAATTATATAACAAATGATCCGACCGAATTGTTAGAGTCTCCCAAGATCGGATTGAAGCTGCCGGAAGTATTAACCGTCAACGAGATAAATAGCATTCTCGACACGATAGACCTCACGCTTCCCGAGGGACAGCGGAACCGTGCGATGCTGGAGGTTTTATATAGTTGTGGACTGCGCGTATCGGAGCTTACTGGCCTGCGTTATTCGGATATATATCCCAAGGAAGGTTTCATCCGGGTAGAGGGTAAAGGAAGCAAACAACGGCTTGTTCCTATCTCCGAAGTTGCTTTGCGGGAAATTAAAAACTATCTGTATGACCGGAATTCGGTCGTGGTTAAAAAAGGCTTCGAGGATATTTTATTTCTAAGCCGGCGAGGGACGGCCCTCTCCCGTATCATGGTATTTCATATCATCAAGCAACAGACGGAGGCCGCCGGTATCCATAAAAACGTAAGTCCCCATACCTTCCGTCATTCTTTCGCCACCCACTTGCTGGAAGGCGGCGCCAACTTACGCGCTATCCAAGAGATGCTGGGGCATGAGAAAATCACCACCACCGAGATATATACACATATCGACCGGGAATTCCTTCGCAAAGAGATACTGGAACATCATCCGAGGAGCAGGCCAAGAACTTAAAAGAACCGATCCTGCTCCGCTAGCAAAGCCCCAAGATATCATAATTTATTTATTTCCTCCTCTGACAAACCAGTATAACGCACGACCATTTCCATCGAAAGCCCATCAGACCGCATACGCCGAGCTGTTTCTAGACGTTCTTCCACACGGCCTTCTTCTCGACCTTCTATTAGTCCTTCTTCTCTGCCTTCTGCTAATCCTTCTGCTAATCCTTCTTCCCGTCCTTCAAACTTAGCAGTGCTCAACACGTCATTCTGGATCATAATCGCATTCAGATGTTCGTCATAAGCATAACGTTCCTCGGGAGACATTGAGTAATAGCGTAATTTCTCTCGTGCCTCTTCCAAGCCGGGGGCTGTCGTTCCGGAAGTTATGATCCCATCTTTCAAGTATCGCACCCATTCCTCCAAGGGGGTCACGGCCACCTTATCAAACTCATTCACCCGGACCAATATATACTCCGGAAAGATCTCCGAGGGAAGACGCTTGACGATCGCACCCCTCTCCTTGGTATTTACCTGTAAATGATCATGGGTATGCACGCCGACAAATTGGTTCTGCCCGTGATACAGATAATCGGTTCCTACGCCTATATCAAAATAAAGGATACTGATTGAATAGACCTTTTTCACCCCGGAATAGTCCTGTCCCAAATGAAGATGCTCGGTGACGGCCTTCGCCACGCCATAAAGCACACGTTCCAAATAATAAAGCTCGCGGGTATTCTGGATCTCGATAAGGATGATATCTCCCTTTGTGTTCTTAGCCTTGATATCCACCCGATTGAATTTATCATCGGCCATTTGCTGGTTTCCCTCACTCTCCAATATCTCCTCAATCTTGATCTGCTCGCCCAAGAACACGGTAAGAAAGCCTTCTAGCACTCCGAAATTCGCTTTTTGCCGGAGTAGGCGTTTGATGGCCCAGTCGAAACGGATATATCGATCTTGTAATTCCTTCATATACTTCTCCTCTTTTTCTGTTTTCTTTTCCATAGTCATATCATGTTTTAGTTACCCCACTATTGGGTGGCTTCAAATGTACATAAAAAGATCTGGAATACAAGCCTATCCCATCTAAAAAGAAATGTCCTTCTTTTTGGATCCGTAAGTGAATAGCCAACGAACGGGATCGTAAGCGGTCGCAAATGGGTATTCGTGTACCGTTATTACTCTATTTTAATCTCATATTTTATCGATTTAAACTATTTACTTAAAGACAAAAAACATGGATGTGGACAAATGATCACACATCCATATCTAATTATCAACAAATTAAAAGCTATCAGGTTCTCCTAAAATGAACAAATGTAAATACAGCTCAATTCTTAGAAATGAGGGTTCTGTACCAAATGGCCATCCGACTTATCAATCTCCGACTGAGGGATCGGTAAGTATTTCTTTGTATCATCCCAACCTTTGATAAAATCTTTTGCTTGGTTCGTACGTACTAAATCCCAATAACGAATACCTTCCATCGCAAACTCATAACGGCGTTCCTTATAGATATTATCCAATGAAACCACCGGAACCTTATAATCATCCCCCATCGCACGTTTAACGACTCTCGCATAATAATCCTGTGCCTCGCCTACGCTACCTCCACTTCTCAACAAAGCTTCCGATGCCATCAATAATACGTCGGAGAAACGAATTACACGGTAATTGTTCTTATAATTCAGCGCTTCCGTGCCAACCGTAGAAGAATACCCCGCACGAGGATGATATTTGCGTACGCTATATCCTGTATATTGATTCACATCCGAGCTAACCGTCCCGCCTTCCGCTCTAAACTCCTCATGATCTATGATTGTTGTCCACTTTCTAGGATCATTTGGTAAAAACGCATCATTCAATGCTTTTGTTACAGGCGCAAAACCCCAGCCTTCCACATATACATTATTAGGATCTTTCAAACCTCTGGCTCCTAGCATTATTATATCGGAGTTACCTTGATTAGCCTTGCCTGCCCAATCATTCGAGTTCCCGATTTCCGTATAATTGACTTCAAAAACAGATTCTTTGCACCATTCATACTCATCATCAAAAAGAACTTTATAATCCGGGATCAAATCATATTGATAGGCAGGATCGGTAATTAGTTCTTTCAATTGGCTGGCGATCTCCTTCATTTTAGTATCATCATTCTGATATAAAACGATACGTGCTTTCATCGCGATAGCGGCACCATTCGTAGCTCGTCCTTTCTCATTAGCCGGGACTACCTTGGGTAACTTCCCAATAACGTTATTATCTAAATCCTCTATTAACTTCGCATAGACCTCATCCGGTTGCAATTGAGGGACAGTTGTTATATCATCCAATCCCAAATTCGTCTCGTAATACGGTATGTATCCAAAGAAACGCCACAACTGGAAATAATAAAATACACGTAAGAAATGAGCCTCAGCTACATAACGATCACGAAGCTCCGCCGACATCGTCCCCTCCGGAAGAAGAGGGCATTTCTCTATCACGATATTCGCACGGTTTACACCCTCATACGAACGCCCCCATAAACCCTCGGGTAAGTTTGTCGGTGTCACCCAATTGGTAAAATCATTCACTCGTTGCAACTGCGGTTGATCCGATACCGTCGATCCACCGGTCTCCGCATCATCCGACATGATATTACTAACCAGTTCATAAGAGCTATACGCATTATAAGCGTTCCATTTCAACGGGTCATAGGCAGCGACCAATGCCTCGGTCAAATCCTCCTGTGTCTTGTAATAATCCGTTTCGATAACCTTATTCGTCGGAGACAACTCCAAAAAATCATTGCAGCTACTTAGTCCGAATACAACGGCTAGCAGATAAATATATTTATTCATAACACTAATTTTAATGATTAAAATGTCAAATTCAATCCAAATGTATAAACCCGGGCTTGAGGATATACACCCTTATCTATACCCATTGTTGAACCAATTTCCGGGTCCATCCCTTTATATCCCGTAATAGTCAACAAATTATCGAACGACGCATAAAATCTCAAGCGTTGTATATAAGCTTTCCGGGTCAACTGGGCCGGTAGCGTATAACCTACCTGTAAATTACGTAAGCGCAAGAAAGAAGCATCGTGAACCAACAAAGTAGACGGACGGAAGTTCTTAGGCGTATCACCTAACACAATCCTTGGCATCGAATTGGAGGTACCCGGTCCAGTCCATCGCTCCAAAGCATCCGACGTATAATTGACTGCCGCCAACTCATAACGGCGTAACGCATCGAAAACATCCGCCCCGAAAGAACCTTGGAAAAAGGCACTTAAATCAAAGCCATTCCAATCAGCCGCAACAGTAAGTCCAACTATCCAATCCGGATTAGGTTTGCCTATCATCGTACGGTCCTCGTTATCATCGCTGATCACACCGTCTCCATTCAAATCCTCAAATTTCGTATCACCGGGTACCGCATTCGGTTGTATAGGCTTACCGGTAGCAGGACTGATATAGTTATCGATCTCCTCTTGTGTCTGGAAAACCCCAATCGCCTTATATCCGAAGAAATAACCGATCGGATAACCATTTTGGTTCCTTGATACCGTACCTAAAGTCGGTAAACTCTCCTTATCGATATATCCTGTTTGATTTCCCAGATTCTTGATCTCATTCTTCACATAAGAAGCATTCGCCAAGAAAGACAGATTCACTTTATCTACACTTAATTTATAACCGACTTCAAGCTCGATACCTTGGTTGGTCAATGTCCCGACATTCGACAAAGGCGAGCCACTTCCCACATATAGGGGTATCGGACGCTCCATCAACATGTCTTTTGTATCTTTCTTGAACCAATCAAAACTGAAAGAAAGGGAGTTATTAAAGAAGCGGGAATCAAATCCAAAGTCCAATTGCTCCGAGGTTTCCCAACGCAAATCAGGATTGGCCAAAGAAGTAGGTTTTGTTCCGCTATGGATGACACCGTTCGAGCCTGCCCCGAAACTATAGTTATTTCCTCCGGTCATTGTCGTAGTATATCCAAACGATCCGATTTTCTCATTTCCGTTCTGTCCCCAGCTTCCGCGCACTTTCAAGAAGTCGAACCATCCCGGTTTATTTTCCATGAAAGGCTCGTTAGTCAACGTCCAGCCCGCAGAGACGGACGGGAAATAGGCATATTGATTATTCCGGCCGAAGTTAGAGGAACCGTCCCGACGAAGGGTTAACTCAAGCATATACCTTTCGTCATAATTATAGTTCAATCGTCCGAAAACGGAGGCCATCCGATGCTCCGTCGCCCCACCTTCCGAATGCTGATCGCCGGGAGAGGCACTATTGGTAAAATCGATCCATGCTTTATGATCATCTTCCGCTCGTAAATTCAATGCTGTTCCCTTTACCTTTTTACTATCATACCGTTCCATAGAGGTTCCCAGTAAAACGGCGAAATTATGTTTATCGATCGAACGTTTATAACTCAACGTATTCTCCCAAAGAAGCTTCATGCCACGATTCATCGTTTGCTCCACCCTCGATTTCTCAGTCTTGACCATATAACACAAATAGCTAACTGGGAACCAATTCCTTTCGCCCCAAAAAGCCATATCCGTGGAGAGAGAGGTCTTAAACGTAAGATTCTCGAATACTTCCAATTCACCCCAAACAGAACCTACAAATTTATCCCAGTCCTTGTTATTGTTTAAGGTCTGCATCATAGCGACCGGATTCACGATCTCTTGATTCTCGATCACGTTATAGATGCGGCCTTCATCATCCTTGACATAGCCGGGATAATTTTTCTCGTAATAAGCGAGATCTTCCGCCGAAGGATTCTCCAGATAGACCGATTCGTTCGGTGGAGTCATCACCGCACTTGCTAACGGGCCGGAGAAGTTGTCATTCTCCGAAATACCTTTGGATATGATCCGTGTATATCCTAGGTTCGTACCGACCTTGAAACTACGGAAAAATTTATTCGCCTTATTCTCAAACACATTATAGGTATTGTTGAAACGTAAGCTATATCGTTTATAATCCGACTTATCTTTTCCTCCAACAATTCCTTCTTGATCTAAATAACCAAAAGAGAGGAAATAGCTTCCCTTATCACCACCCCCACTGATGCTCGCTTGATGATTCATGATCGGGGCATTCTCGTTATAAATCTCATTCTGCCAGTTCGTCCCTACACCTGCTTTCGAAGGATCATCGTAAATAGGGTCCATCCCGGCATTCACGTAAGCCTCATTCATTATTGTCTCATATTCGGTGGCATTCAAGACCGACATTTTTCGCCAAGGATTTTGCCAACCGATAGAGAAATCATAATTGACAACCGCTTTTCCTTTTTTCCCGCTCTTTGTCGTAACCAGAATAACACCATTAGCCGCACGCGAACCGTAGATAGCGGCAGAAGCGGCATCTTTTAAGACCTCGATAGATTGTATATCCTGCGGATTCAGATAATCGACACCTCCTTCAAGTGGCATTCCGTCCACAATATACAAAGGGTTACTATCATTGATAGTTCCTGTACCACGGATACGGACTCTCGACTCGGCTCCCGGTTGTCCGGAATTCTGCATAATGCTTACTCCCGAGACTTTTCCTCGTAACACATCCTCTACCCGGGTCGGCGTCAGCTTCTCCAAATCATCGGAGGTGACACGACTGATGGCCGCTGTCATCACGCTCTTCTTCTGAACGCCATAACCAACCACTACCACCTCATCCAAGGCTTGCGTGTCCTCTTTCAAGACAATCTGTAAATCAGTCTGCGTACCGACCTTAACCGTATGGGAGAGATAGCCTATAAACGAGATTTCTAATACATCGCCATTTTTCACATCTAGCGTAAATACGCCATTCATGTCAGAGATCGTACCGGTAGTAGTTCCTTTTACCGAAATACTCGCACCGATAACCGGAGTTCCATTTGTATCCAAGATCGTTCCTCGCAATTTTCTTGTCGCTTGAGAAACTTCCACCGGATTTACATTAGGATGGGAAGGGCCGCTTGCCTCCAGATTGCCATTTAAGGAAGCGAGCAATAATGACCCGACACATATCCAACGCCATCGCTGATCCTTACTTTTCTTTTTCATAAATTATTCGAATTTAAAGGTTTAAACAATATTCCTAACATTACTTTTTGGTTAGTCGGACTCTGAGTATTTTCAAAAAAGGGGTAGCATTCCCCTCGACAGCACTCACGAGGAGTGCCGCCGTAGGAAATTGGATATAAAAGCTAACCTAACTAATTTAATGTATACTCGAAGTAATCTTTGAAAGAGGTTACCGCATCGCCTACTTTTAGATAACGGCGACTAAGTACTGGTTTCGCCCCCCCCTTCTCATGATACTCGGCTATCAAAAGATAACCTCCTGCTTTTGAGGGCAATTTCAGAAGGCAAGGCTGAAGCCGCTTGCCAAAAGGTTCAATCACAATAGACTCTTCTTGTGTCGAAATAATAGTTCCTTTCTCGTCTAGTAGTTTCATGAGAACTTTTCCAGACGACTCCTTATTCAAGTCGTTCACCCCTACCAAGTTGAATACTAAATCACTACCCGGTTTCAAAGGCTCGAGATGTTTGGTATAACGACGATCCGCTAAATCGATAAAGACTGCCGAGGGGGCGAAACAATGCTTGAACCAGCGGAAAGCCGGTGAAGGTTCCAAATCCTTGATATCATTGATGAACCAATCTCCCGTGAAACCATAATTATTTGTCAAATGACAAAAAGCCAAGATTCCGCCTACCGAACGTTCCGAACGCAGCCATTCCGTCTCAAGTTCCAACCAATATGCCTGCAATTCACGACATTGTTCCGGAGTGGCATTCTCGCCAAGATAGTAATTGTAATTGTTAAGTGTCAATTTCGAGGGCCGTCCATCACGCCATAACCAAATCCATCCGTACTCATTCACCAACTGAGGAACGCCCGCATCTAGTATAGAAGAGAAACCTACCCAATTCTCATGCAATGCACCTAAGTTATAGGGATTGTTTTTGAAGTAGTCGTTCAGTTCGCTGGAATGCATCAACGTAAGCGCACGATAAGGGTGTGGCTCATCCATCTCATCGTTCGTCCCCATCTGATCTGATGTCATGTAACCGGCATCCCAGATCCGGGTCGGGTCTAATTCCTTTAGTTCGGGAATCAGCGTATTTCCTATATAACTGTCCCAGTTCTCATTGATCGCATCCCAGATCACGATACTGGGATGATTCCCATCGCTCCATACCCAATTCGTATACTCCTTACGTACCTGTTCATCCCATCCATGATTTTGCCAATATAGCCACTCATTCTGTAATACGATACCATACTCGTCGCAAAGGTCATACCAGAAGTCAGGTACAATTCCTACACATATTCGCATAGCGTTCCAATCGATTGACTTTGGCAGGTCTACCATCAGCTTCTTCACCCATTCCCGGTCCCAAGCCAACGCTTGACAATCCGGGTCCTCAAAGAAACGTTGAAGCGTGATATTGGAGCCTCGTAAGTAGAATTTATCCCCATTAAGCGTAAAGAATTTACCTTTTCTCGAAAAATCACGCATACCGAAGTTCACGGAATAACGATCTACAAGCTCATTTTGGTCATACACCGAGACCTCACCTTCGTACAAGAAAGGGGAATCAGGAGTCCAAGCCTTCGGATTATCCAAAGAGATACTCGTTTCGAAATAAGTCCTATTATCCCGCTTAGCCTCACCTTCAATCATTTTCTTTCCTACTATCCTCCCTGTAGTCTTCTCCTTGACACAGAACTCAATCTTACAAGAATCCTTCATTTTATCCCCATACAACATTTGGGGTGGATACAAACTTCTCACCAAGGTCTTAACTGTCACCAATCCTTTAGCCAGAGAAGGCAGGAATAAAACTTTATCGACCCGCATCTTACCAGTAGCCGTAATGAACACGTCATCCCAGATTCCGGGTAGGTAATGGACTTTCTCCTTATCCGTTCCGCCGGCGGCCTCGCTAGGCAACCACGCCCGGTCGCCCACCTGAATCAATATCTCATTGTCCGAGCCATATTTTACGGCACTCGTAATATTAAAATCCATTGGAGTATAGCATTCCATAGAAGCCCCCACTTCATGCCCATTCACGAAGACTCGTGTAACATATTGGCTTTTCTTTATCGTAAGGAATAATTGCTCATCCTTAAATTTCTCATCGATAAATACTTTCCGCTTATACCAATTATACATCGGCGTATAATCTCTCTCTAAGAAATTAAACTGTTCCACCAGCTCCACGCCGTCAGGTTTCTTAAAGAATTTCTCGTATTGAGAGATTTTAGGCCTCGCTAAATGCACCAATCCCGGAACCGGTATCTTACGGGTATATTTCCGTGGAGGAAAAGCCAGTTCCGTTTGATCGAAATCCCATTCCCCATTTAATGAGATCGTTGTCCTCCCATCATCGGCCCAAGCGAATACAGATAGGAAACAACACATAATTAAAATTATTCTTTTCATGACATCCGATTTATTTAACTCTTTCACGAAGGCAAGTTACAATTATTAAAGACATAAACTTTATAGAAATTTACCTCCTGCTTTTAGAATCTTATCAAAATATAAGAATGATCGTAATACATACCATCCCAAGATTAAAGCCGTTTCAACAATTTGGTCGCTACCTCATTATTCTTCATGAGAGACGCATCAATCGGAGAAGAACGGATGATGGAAGTCAAGCGTTTATGCCATTCCACATCCCGCCACATCCCAACAAACTGAGGTCCGCAAAAATTACTGGTCGCTACACCGACCCACATACCCGTACGGGCAGCCGTAATAGCTCCTAACTCGCAAAGATCCTTTATCCAATCCCATTTCAATAAAGGCCAATCCTTATAATCCACCAATCCCCAACATTCTGTCGTAACGAGAGGACGGCGATTCTTCCGGGCCACGGAAGCCATAAGCTCGATCTTATCAGTCAACAATTTCTGCCAATATTCAGGTCTTTCCCGATAAACCCGTTCCGCGTTTTTCACCACATTCTTATAATCATCCGGTGAAAAACGATTGTAGCCATATCCCACCAGCTTATAAAATTCTCCACCATTCTGTTGGGCCATCCAAATATGATGCTCATACAAATCAAGAAAAGAGCAATCCACCTCTTCATATTTCTTGACATCCCCATGATCAAAAGAATATAAGAATGGCATATCCGGATATGCTTGTCGCATCTTCTCCAACGAGGTTTTCATCCATCGTAAGGATTCCTCCTTATACCAATTCCCCCAACCGACATTCGGATATGTCTTAGCGAAAAAAGGAGCCCACGAATCACCGGGCCACTCATTGCAAAGATCCACATAAAGGATCGTATCCAATAACCCATCCTCCTCGATCGAACGAAGGGTTGTCAACCAGCAATCCGCCAATTTCTCCGGTGTATCTAATTTCAGGCAAACCTCATCCACATCGAGACGATACCAAGAAGAAAGCCCGACCTTAATATCCCGCTCCTTACATTTCGACAAGAACAAGTTCAAATTCGGTTGAACTTGTACCTCATTCATATCCGGACTTCCCCAATCTTGCTGATTCCAGACTTCTTTAAGTAACCATTTCTTCATTGGATTCTCCGCTATTAAATGAGGATAAGCATCAATACGTATCGCATTATACCCCCGTTCCGAGAGCTCGTCCAATACTTGGTCCCAGTCCTCATAACCGGCTCCGGGCCAACGCCTCTCCAACCAAGAAAAATCCCACATGGTGATTGCCCGAGGCGAGATTTCTCCTTTCCCGGCAAAAGCCATTTCTCTTTTAGTTGATGCCTTTGATAAATCAAAAGCCACTAAGCCGCCTAATGCCGCAACTGCTGTTTGTCTAATAAATACTCTTCTATCCATATTATATTATTTTATCTTTCGGGTGTCCTCCTTTTCTCCAAAAAGCCTCGATCTTCTCCAATGAAACTCCTTTCGTTTCCGGTACATAGAAATATCCCCAAATAATCGCCACAATTCCAATAAACGCATAAAATAAGAACGCTCCCGCCGGATTCCCTTGGCTTTCGCCATTGATCGTTAAATCGGTTCCCGGTATTGAGAATACCTTCAGTATCTTGAAAAAGGTAAACGATACGATCGCATTGAAAAACCAAACGGACAATGAACCGAGAGAAGCCCCCAGCCCTCTTAACTTTTGTGGAAACACTTCCGACACAATCAACCAACCTAGAGGCCCGATGCTGATAGCGAAAAATCCCACATATAAGAAAATAAGGACAATGGAAAGCCATTTCCCGGAATCCCCTAATTGAGCGGCGAATATAAAAGAGGTAGCGAGTAGCGACAAGGAAATCACGATACCGCTCAACCCCAGAAAATAAAGTTTACGCCTTCCCAGCCGATCTACGAAGTAGACAGACAGTAACGTGAACAATAAATTGACAACTCCCACCCCTACAGAAGCCCCAATCGCAGAGACCGCACCATCGAAACCGGCCATCAAGAATATTTTAGGACTATAATAGATCACCGTATTGATACCTACGAACTGTTGGAAGAACATGATACCAATAGCGATAACCAACGCATTCCTCAACCAAGGCTGAGCCAAATCCTTAAAACGCCCTTGTCGCTCATCATTTTTCCGCATCTCATTCCGCATCTGCTCAAATGAGACATTTACTTGATCCGGATGCTCGATCATCTTTAAGACCGATAAACTCTCCTCCTCCCTGCCAACGGACATCAACCACCTTGGAGATGGTGGAACCAGCAACATACCCACGAACAAAATAATAGCGGGAATCACCCCCACATAAAACATCGGCCTCCAACATGAAACAGACGTCTCATCCGCAAAATACAAATCCGAAAGATAAGATACCAGAAGCCCGATCGTAATCATCAATTGGAACATGGCGACAAACATCCCCCGTGACTTCGCCGGGGAAACTTCTGCGATATAAAGAGGCACCGCAAAAGAAGATATCCCGATAGCCACTCCCAAGAATAAACGGGCGGCAATCAAGTGGTAAATGTCCGGAGCCCAACCCGATCCTAACGCACCGAAAGCGAAAATAACAGCCGAAGTCAAAATGACTTTCCTACGTCCTATGCGATCCGTCAATTTACCACAACACAGCGCTCCCAGAATAGCTCCCAGCAAACCGGAGGAAGTAACTACCTCCACCATACTATCGTCTATGCCAAAATCTTTCTGGAAAAAAGGAATCGCCCCGGAAATCACGCCGGTATCAAAGCCAAACAATAGTCCTCCCATAGCGGCGACAATCGCTATTACATAAATCATCCAATATCTATAGCTCGTGTTTCTCATGTTTTTCTTGTGTATTTAATCCATCTATAAACTCAAGGCTCGAAATCACGCCATACCTCCGCCTTCAACGCCGGATTAGGCACATATAAGAAAATCTCCGGATTTTCCTCGAATTGTCTGTAAATAGATACCCCTTTCCGAATATCTAAAGAAATATAATCCGAAGGAGATTTACAAATCAAATGAGAGGAATCGTACATCGAATTTGCGATCCATTCCAATTCATCGCTTCCATTAAATACAGGAAACCAAGCGATTCCCCTGTGTTTACGAACCCCCTCATACACAAAACCATAATCTCTATCGCACCACGCCCCGAAAGTCAAAGGTAATCTCGGATTTGCGCTAATCGTCGCATGTACCCAATAGGGAGGAACGATCACTACATCCCCCGGAAAGGCATGTACCGCATAACATCGACCGGGCTGATCCTCCGCATACTCCTGCATATAAATAATCGCCTCTCCCGACCAAATCTCATAGATTTCCGGCGTAGACCAACCGCTATAAGGAGATATCTTATGAATATGCCCTTGACTTCTGACTGGCTCCTGCCCCAATTTACCAGCGCTATATGTCACTACCCCGAATAACAAATGTAACTTATTCAGCAACACACGATGTTCTTCTTTGCCGACATCCATAGCGATCGAGTAAACCTGCTCCGGTCCCTTGCATTGAGGATCACGCAAACTAGCCCGTATATCTTCCAGCCGGCGAATCTCGACCTCCGGACCAAATACACCCGCCCCATAGGTAAACCCCATAGGCGATTGAACCGGTGTTATATCAATTCCTTTATCAAATACAAATCCGTTCATTTTGCTGTTGTTTTACCATGAAATACTCCAAGCCGAATAAAGCGGCGTCATCGCCCAATATTGCCGGGACAACCGGGACTTTCCCGGAAGGACACCAAGCTAATTCATCCACTCGCTTACTGATATAAGGAATGATTACCTCTTGGCTTTTTAAAATCCCCCCTCCCAGAATCACCACTTCCGGATCATAAGCATGTATATAGGTTATTATCGCCGATGCCCAGATATCCATGCATTCGTTTCTAATCAATAAAGCGTCTGTATTCCCCTCCTGCGCCAACCTGAAAATGCGCTTGAAATCATAGATATCCGCATCTCGCTTAAATGATTCCGATAAAAGGGCATGCTCCCGGATAATGGTCGGCAAGAAAAAAGAGGAAGACAGAGCTTCTACACAGCCTTTATTCCCGCATGAACATCGACGGCCCTTATAATCCAACACAAAATGTCCTCCCAAAGAACCCGCTTGAAAATGCTGTCCATACAGAAGCCGTCCATCGATCACGACTCCCGTACCGATACCGGTTCCGATTGTCATCATGACTACATTGTTCTTTCCCCGGGCCGCACCCTGCCACCATTCTCCGGCTACGGCCAAACGAGCGTCATTATCCATGCAGAAAGGAACTTCCCAATTCTCCCATGCCCATTTATCCAGACTGATCGAACAGGCATCATCATACTTCTCATTCGTAGAGATTACCCGGTTATGAATTGGATCTACCAACCCGGGAAAAGCCAGGCCGATACAACGAAGCGCCGCCACATCAATACGCCAAGCGGCCAACAACCGATCGATCGCCTCCTTTATCTTAGGTAAGTTCAGAGCTAATCCCAGAGCCAGACGGGAAGGTAATCTCACACAGTCTACGATCTCACCATCAGACAATAGTCCGATCTTTACGACCGTCCCCCCTAAATCTATCGCTATCGTATACATAAGCTATCGCAATTTAGGGGTACCGTTCACTTCTACCAATCGGGCCGAGAAGCCCTTATTCGCTATCTCTTCATAATTATGCCCGGCATCCGAAGGCCAGCATGCGGCAAATGACAAGACGCTATTTCCAGTATTAGCTACCCGGTGCGCTACACCGCCCGGTATATAATGCAGGCTACCCGGCATCATCCTTTCCGCCCACGTATTCCGTTCCCGATCCATCAAGATCAACATACCTTCGCCTTCCAATCCCCAATAATACTCCGAACGATCCTCTTGTTGATGAAAATGGCCTTTCGTCATGAAATACTCATCTCCCACCTTTCCCGGATATAATTGAGTAATACCAAAATAAAGCCCTCCCGGAGTGCCTTCCCGCTCCGGTAAATAACTATATACCTCGTATGCTAATTGATCTAATGGTAATTGGGAATAAGCATCTTGATTCTCAAAAATTCCGGCAAGCTCACCTAAAGTTCTCCGGCTCTTTACCACACCTTCCCCCTTTAACTCATTTTGAAAAAATGACAAGGATGGGATTACAATCTTTTTATGTTCCATGATATTCTATTTTACGATACAACTTATATCGCAAAAATAGATCGAATACCTTGGGCTTTATTTTAGTATTTTTCCAAACAACTATGAAATCCTGTCCTTATTCTCCATCCAGGCGCTCCTTATATTTTTTCTGGTACTCGGATGGAAGCATATTCGTGGTTTTCTTAAATTGGCCGATGAAGTTGGATAGATTATTGAATCCGGCCTCGGAACTAATCGTGGATATCTTCAGGTTTCCCTCTATCAATAGTTTTTTCGCGTGTCCTATGCGCATGTCATTCAGGTACTCCACGAAAGTCTTCTTGGTCCGTTTCTTGAAATAACGACAAAAAGCGGTCGGAGTCAAGCCTACCAAAGCGGCGACTTCCTCCAGCTTCACTGGAGACGTGAAGTTCTTCACCAGATATTTATAGACCTTATTGAAACGCTCGAAATCGTCCGAGTTGACCGTTTCCGTAAACCCCGTACTGGCTAATATCTCATATTCTTCGGAAGTCGCCATTAATTCCAGTAAAGCAATCAATTTGATCACCCTACTCGCTCCCGTCTCATTGGCGGATTGGCTGATCAGCTCGGCAATCTTCTTCCGGGACTTACCCACAAACTTAATTCCTCTACGGGAACGCTCTATCAATTCCCGGATATTATTCATCTCCGGAAGACGGATTAAATTAGGTTCAAAAATCTGACGCTTGAAGAACAAGCAAATACAAGTAGCCCGCAAGCCGGAGCTCTTATCGAAATAAACAGGGTCGTTTCTCCACTCATGTGGCAGTTGAGGGCCGATCATACAAACATCGCCCTCGAAATATCCTTCCACATGATCCCCGACAAAGCGAGTACCCGTACCACTTGTGATATACATTATCTCAATAGCCGGATGGTAGTGCCAAGGCACTATAAAATGCGGTAGATCCTCCACATAGAAATGAATGTGACTATCTATCGGGAATGGCAGTTCTTGAAATAATGGTTTCATAGGCTTTATACTAAAGGTTTCAACCTCTCGATCAGTTCATCCCCAAGCGCCCGTTTATTCACGATATGTTCCTGCACGGCGGTAACAAACGGATTATTCACGAAATCTCCTCGAACACCCTCGAAATCCTGTTGTTTTTCCTTGTTGGAACCATCCACACCGAAACCGATCATAGAAGTCAAGGAGAATTCCTTACGGGCATCCTCATAAAGCATCTCATCCAAGCGGATCACACATTCTTGCCAACGACGAACCAGATCAATAATCTCTGCGGCGGAAATCGAACGGAGATCCACCCCATAATAACGTTCGATCATCTCGTAGGCCCATGTCCATTCCAAGGAATAATAACGTCCGTGAACCAAACGGAAAAAGCATTCCACATCCTCTAAGGAAGCGATTTCCCCCTGTTCGATATCTTGCAACAAGGCATCTAGCGGTTCCCTCGGGAGGATCAAGCCCGCCAAGTCCAGCCATTCTCCGGAGCCTTTGGATTCCGTAGGACGCAATTGCTCCCAGACCTCTTCCATAGAACAATAGGTCGTACCTTCCAAACGCTTGATTAACGAGTTACCAAAGAACTTATTAATTGCCATCCCATAAAAGTTCAACGCATTCCGGAGGGAGGAACCTTTTATACGAGTATTCTGATAATAATAAATCTCGGAAGTCTCTCCAACCAATGCTTGTAGGTTTTTCAAGATATCTACTGCTTTCAGCATCTTCTGGATCGTATAGGGACTCAATAGATTATAGTTAATCATATCCAAGCGATCCGGGTCCGTACGTTTATCACGCTTCGGCCATTTCTGGGCATCACGGATCGTACCTACGCTGCGAAGATTAATTCCCGGGACTAAGTAAGTCTCATCATCCTTCTCTATTAAATAGGAGAATGGAATATCGGAAGTATCGCTATGATGATGATGGCGGCCCATTACCAAAGAGAAAGCGCCGATACGGGCCGGCCAAAGGATATACGAGTCGCTGGTAGTCTTGGAACCACGTTCCACGATCCCTTGATGAATCGGTCCCAGCTTATACATATGATTACTCTGGTTGGAGCCACTTCCCGCGTTCAAGAACGAATACATTCCCGCTATCAACAAACTACTCTTATGCATAGACACCGTAAACGGACCGGCGAAAATAGCGCAAGCCTCCCCATTCTCGAAAGCGCAGTTGCTGAACAACAAGGAATCATGGGCCGAGAAGTTATGCGTCACTTGGCAAGCCTGTCCGATAAAGCAACGGATAATCTTAGCGGCATCCGCGATCTTGGCTCCCGAAGAGACAATGAAATCTTGCGCGATCACACTATCCCCGATAAATACCGGGGCCTCTCTCTTACTATTTACGGAACCATTTTCCAGACGTGCGCTATTCTCTATGGTCGCGTAATCACCAATCTTCACGTTACGGATCGTACCGGTATTGACAATCTTGACCTTATCGCCAACCGTTCCCTCCGTAGAGGCAATACCCTCCGTATAAGCGGTAATCATATCCCGCAAGCGTTCGATCAAGGCCGGACGATGACGGTACAATGCTATAATATAAGCCAATGAAGCCGACAGGCCATCGTAAATCGGAACCTCACGCCCGCCGGTCTCATTCAAGACCGACACCTCGACATTATTCCCGAACGTAGCCTTGCCTTCCACCAACATAACATTTATATTCTGGATAAAGCAGTCATCACCGATCCGGTAATTAGCGATATAATTCTGTACGTTCTCAATCAACACGTTATCCCCCAACGTGCAATTATGTAGGGTAACATGACGAAGCCCGCTATGCTTCACCAATCCTCCCGGCAGGGTAAACACCTTACGAAAGGCTCCTAACCTAACCACTCCTGAAAAACGTACGTGGTTCACATATTCAATATCAAACACTTCTGGAACCCAAACTTGATTCCAATCATCGGCCCGGCAAGCCTGAGATCGCAAGGTGGCGATCTCATCCGGCCGCAAATTTCTCAAATGATTCATTGGTACTAATTTTGTAAGACTCTACTCTTCATCATATTGCTGAAAGAGGAAGTCATTGTAGGGGAAACGGGTGATATGGATTTGTTTGACCCGTTCATACAACATCTCTTTCAACGCCTCTATATTCGTACGTTCCTTGGCGGAGATAAAGATGCAATTATCTTGCAATTTTCCCATCCACGTACGTTTCAGTTCATCCAGATCGATATTCTCACGACCACGAGGGGTCAAATCATCTTCCTCTTTCGGGACAAAGGTAAATGCGTCCACCTTATTGAAAACCATGATCATCGGTTTCTCGGTCTTATCGATCTCCGCCAACGTACGGTTCACGACCTCTATTTGCTCCTCAAAAGTCGGGTGTGAGATATCCACGATATGTACCAGCAAATCCGCCTCCCGTACCTCATCCAAGGTAGATTTAAAAGATTCCACCAGCTCGGTCGGTAACTTGCGGATAAATCCGACCGTATCAGACAGCAAGAACGGCAAGTTCTCGATAATGACCTTGCGTACGGTCGTATCCAACGTAGCGAACAACTTATTCTCGGCAAAGACCTCACTCTTGCTCAATAAGTTCATCAAGGTAGATTTACCTACGTTCGTATATCCGACTAACGCTACACGTACCATCTTACCCCGGTTTTTCCGTTGTACGCTTTTTTGCTTGTCAATATCCACCAGCTCTTTCTTCAATCGTGCGATCTTATCCAAGATAATACGTTTATCAGTCTCCAACTGTGTCTCACCCGGACCACGCATACCTACGCCGCCTCGCTGACGCTCCAAGTGTGTCCACAGACGAGTCAAGCGGGGTAACATATATTTATATTGTGCAAGCTCCACCTGTGTCTTCGCATGGGCGGTCTGTGCACGGCTAGCGAAGATATCCAAGATCAAGCTCGTACGATCCAAGATTTTCACCTGCAATTCTTTCTCAATATTACGGAGTTGCTTCGGACTCAGCTCATCATCAAAGATCACCAAGCCGATCTCATTCTCTACCACATACTCCTTAATTTCCTGCAATTTACCGGTCCCGACAAAAGTGACGGAATTCGGGTAATCCATTTTCTGGGTAAAACGCTTTACCGCATCCACCCCTGCCGTATCGGCCAAGAAAGCCAATTCGTCCAGATATTCCTTAACCTTTTGCTCATTTTGCTCGGGGGTAACCAAACCCACCAAAACGGCCTTTTCGGTCTGTGCCTCAGATATGATAAATTCTTTCATGCCACAAAGATATATTATTTCAATTATTTACGTATATTTGCGAACATATTTACAAATATAAATCAACTTAGCTATGAAAAAGAGAATTTGGCATCTATCCAGATGCGTTGTCGTTTGTACGGCATTCCTATTCGTACAACAATTTATCCAGTCACAAGTTTCAAATCCATCTACATGGGAAAGTTTTGTGCAAAGTAACGCAAATATATCTATCCGGGATACGTTTCGGATGCAGACATTTGAGGGACTTCCGACTGATAATTGGGATTATGCCATTACAGGTGAAGCCCTTATTGAAGATATCTCCGGCGTGAAAGATATTCCTAACAGCCACGGAAACTACGGGTTACGAATGCCAATGAATACGCAAGCGGCTTTCGAGCATTTCACGTTAACAGATCATCAAGATATAAAAATCAGTATACGGAAAGGGGGCATCCATTTAATGCTCGGAGAAAAGATGCAAGTTAAGACTTACCGCCCTAACAAACCAGAATATGTGTCGATCATAACTTTAAATAAAGACGATGCTACTGCTTCATTCGAAAAGACGGATATAGGCAGCAATCCCCCGGGATTGGATATTATCGTCCCCACACCGGCCGCCAATACCAAAAACGGCTATTATTATGTAGACAGCGTTTACGCACACGGCATGATTCCTACCTATTCCCTATTTACCGGAAACAGCGATTGGAACCATGAGGATCGCTGGAGCCACCTACCCGCCTACCGTCACCGCAACGCCTTGATTAACGGCAATATCTCCATAAATACAAATATCAGCTGTAAAGATATCTTTATTGGCAATGGAAATATCCATATTTTACCAACCGGAAATCTATCCGCAAATAACCTTACCATCTATCCTAATGATGGTATCTTGGCGTCTTCCTCCACCTTGCGATCGTCTGGAACTATTAACATCTCCGGCAAAATAACAATCGAGAAGACCTTCGCTCAAAAAGGCAAATGGTATTTTATCTCCTTCCCCTTCGATGTATTCGCATCCGGCATAGACCCGGATTTCCAACTGGGTGATGACAAAAGCGATACAAACGGTAATTACTTTTACGTACAAACCTATAACGGAGAAAAGCGAGCTAATTCACAAAGCCCTTCCAACAACTGGGAAGTCATACCACGAACAATAATCAATACATCCCAGCCCATCTTCAAGAAGAACAAGGGATACCTGATCGCTATTGACGCTTCCGCCGATCGTCAGAACCTTCGTTTCTCCTCGAAAGCAAAAGATATCCCTATAGATTTCGGAAAAAACGGTCAAGCCTCTATTCCGGTAAGCATTAACAACCAAAGCCAGAACCAGAATCACAACGGCTGGTATCTATGCGGTAATCCTCTGCCGGCTCCTTTATCTCTTAGTCAAATAGAATCAAACTCGGCCTTAGACGGATACATTTATATATATGACGGCTCCACCTACCAACCCTACGTGATCGGTAGCGATTTCGCCATCCCTCCATTCTCCGCTTTCTTTGTCAAAGCGCATAAAAGTACCAGCCTATCTGTATATAATACATCCGAACCAGCCAATTATAAATTATTATCAACGAACGCACCCATATCTTTCCCGACATCGGAACCTCAAGCCCAACAAGATTCCCCTGTTTCCAATCAAGTATTTTCATTTCCGGAATTAAGCTATCAGCTAGAGAACAAGACTTTATTCATTACTAATCTTCCATCCCCCGGTAAAGTCGAACTGTTTACTCCGGCAGGCATATTAGTATTCACGCAAGCGGTACAGGCAGGGAACCCTATCCTCCCGATTCCCCTCCCACAAGGTTTATATATCTTAATTATTCAAACAGAACATTATCGGGCACAGTACAAATGCGTTTTAACCTCCTAAAGCCCGAAACAATCTTATATCTTTGCCCTGTTTTTAGAATAAAACGAATATGAAGAAGATCAATATCACAACAATTGCCTTACTTGTTTACTTAATCGTAATGAGTATCATCGGCTGGCCGGGAAACAATCCCGGAAACAATTATACCGAATATTTCTTGATGATCGGCGCTACGCTCGTCATCATCATCCTTCTACGCTATCTGCAAGTCAAACGTCTGAGAATGCGAGATAAGTGGAATAAAGACGACGATCCTGCCAAGCAATAAAAACACAGCCTGTTTTTCTTCACAGAAGAACAGGCTGAATGAACTTTATTTTATTACACTAGTATTAATATTACTGCTTTTTCGCCTTCACAGGCTACTTGAATGTCTCGTAAAGAGCACACGCACAGTATAAATTATTCGATTATAAATAAGTACAATCTTAACAGGGAATCCAATCTACTTGTTTTGGTTACTTCCTTAAAATGAGTTACTTTCAGAAATCTTACGTTTTATTCACTAGTACTAAAACCGCATCCAAACATTCATTTTCAGGTCTGATGATAAGGGAGGCTTGTTGTATAGGTTCATGTACGCTTTTGTACCCGATCGTATGATCCGGAAAAAACACGTACGTGTTTCCCGAAAAACATGTACGACTTTTTTCAGAAACACGTACGTGTTTTTCGGGAAACATAATCATCTTTTTTAAGATGCTATTATTCAATAGTTTGTACAACTACGTCATTCGCATACTTATTGTATGGAATTTAAGTTACTATTTTGATGGGATGAGACGCAGCACGCTACGTCTCTACAACTAGAGGCATTATAATTTATCTTTCAGGAACCTTCCGGTATAGGATGCCTCGCAAGCCGCTATCTCCTCCGGTGTGCCGGCACAAACCAGCTGTCCGCCGGCCTTTCCGCCTTCCGGTCCTAAATCAATCACATAATCCGCGCATTTGATCACATCCATATTATGCTCGATAATTACCACGGAGTGGCCTTTCTCGATCAAGGCATTGAAAGCTTTCAATAAAGTCTTGATATCATGAAAATGTAAACCGGTCGTAGGCTCGTCGAAAACGAACAAGGTAGGTTGCTGCTTCTCTTGGCCTAAGTAATAAGCCAGTTTCACACGTTGGTTCTCACCACCGGATAAAGTGGAGGAAGTCTGTCCCAGCTTGATATAGCCCAAACCTACGTCTTGCAGCGGTTTCAAGCGTTTCACGATCTTCTTTTCTTGGGAGCCGGAACCTTTCTCGAAGAACTCGATCGCTTGATTCACGGTCATTTCCAACACATCGTATATGTTAGCGCCTTGATACTCTACATCCAATACATCCTGCTTGAAGCGTTTGCCGTGGCAAGCCTCGCATTCCAAGGTGATATCCGCCATAAACTGCATCTCTACCGTGATTTTGCCCTCGCCCTTACATTCCTCGCAGCGACCTCCTTCTTTATTAAAGGAAAAATAAGCGGCGTTATATCCCATCTGCTTCGCTAGAGGCTGCTCGCCGAATAGTTTACGGATCTCATCGTAAGCGCCGATATACGTCACAGGGTTCGAGCGAGAACTCTTTCCGATCGAGTTCTGGTCTACAAACTCGATCGCCTGAATCATATTCAAATCTCCACTGATACCGGAGCAATCTACGGTCAGGCGGGCGGCATCATCCAAATGGCGTTTCACGCCCTCGTAGAAAATATCACGAACCAAGGAACTTTTACCCGAACCGCTCACGCCGGTAACCACCGTCATCACGTTCAAAGGAAACTTCACGTCCACGCCCTTTAAGTTATTCTTCCGGGCCCCTGTCACTTCTATATAATTATTCCACGGACGGCGGTAAGGCGGGATCTCGATCTGATCCTCTCCCGTCAAATAACGTACCGTGTGGCTATCGGTACATTTCCGGAGGTTATTCACATCGCCTTGATAAACGACCTCGCCCCCCAAACGCCCTGCTTTCGGACCGATATCGATGATATAATCCGCCGCACGGATAATCTCCTCATCATGCTCCACCACGACCACGGTATTCCCCAAGGCTTGCAACTGTCGCAATACCTTGATCAACAAATCCGTATCCCGGGAATGCAGACCGATACTCGGCTCATCCAAAATATACAACGAACCCACCAAGCTACTACCCAACGAGGTAGCCAGATTGATACGTTGGCTCTCTCCTCCGGATAAAGAGGCCGAGAGGCGATCTAAAGCCAGATAACCCAACCCCACATCCAACAGGAATTGCAAGCGATTATTGATTTCCGTGAGCAAACGTTTAGCGATCGCCGCATCCGTCTCGTCTAGTTCCAGTTGATCAAAGAAAGCCTTTGCCTCCGAAACCGGCATCGTTACCAGCTCGGCGATATTCTTACCACCCACTTGCACATACAGCGCTTCCGGCCTCAAGCGACTCCCCTTACAAACCGGGCAAGTCGTCTTTCCCCGATAGCGGGCTTGCATCACCCTGTATTGTATCTTATAAAGATTCTCTTCCACGAACTTAAAAAAATCGTCGATGCCGTGTAAACCTCTCGCCCCATGCCACAACAAATCTTTCTCTTTCTGTGTCAAGTCGTAATACGGGCGGTGGATCGGGAAGTTATATTTCTCGCTCTTCACGATAAAGTCTTTCAGCCATTCCCCCATCACCTCACCTTTCCAGCAAACCACGGCTCCTTGGTAGACAGACAAACTTTTATCGGGCACCACCAGATTCTCATCGATGCCCAGCACCTTACCGAACCCCTCACAAGTCGGACAAGCGCCCAACGGATTATTAAAGCTAAACATCATATCGGTAGGCTCCTCGAATATCATGCCATCCGCCTCAAACTTCTTCGAGAATTCCTTCACGACTACCCCTTCCTCCGTATAAATACGGATCAAACAGGTACCATGGCCCTCAAAGAAAGCGGTCTCGGCCGAATCCGCCAAACGGCTTTTCAAGGTCTTATCGTCCGATACCGTCAGGCGGTCCACCAACAACTCGATCGGGTAAGACAGTAACTCCTCGCTGGCCAGTACCTCCGAGATACGATATACCGTATCATTCACCGACAGACGGGCATATCCTTCTTTCCGCAAGATCTCCAGCTGTTCCTTCATATCCCGGCCTTCCGGCAAGACAACCGGGGCGAATACGGCAAAACGAGTCCCCTCGGGGTATCGCATGACCTCCTTGACAATATCGCTCACCTGATGTTTTTTCACCTCGGTGCCGGAAACCGGCGATATCGTCTTCCCGACGCGAGCATATAACAAGCGTAAATACTCATAAATCTCGGTAGATGTACCGACCGTGGAACGCGGATTACGGGTATTCACCTTCTGCTCGATAGCGATAGCCGGCGGTATTCCCTTAATATAGTCGCATTCCGGCTTACTCATCCTCCCCAAGAACTGGCGGGCGTAAGCGGATAAACTCTCTACATACCGACGCTGTCCCTCCGCATAAAGGGTATCGAACGCCAACGATGATTTTCCACTCCCCGACAGCCCGGTTATCACCACCAGCTTGTCCCTCGGAATCTCTACATCTATATTTTTCAAGTTGTTGACACGTGCCCCCTTGATGAAAATCGAATTGCTCTCAGACATATTACCTTTATCTTTTTCTTTAACGCAAAGATAGCCAAAACTAACCGATTCTGCCCTATCTTCATCGAACTAATTCACACAGTTAGACAGGGTGTGCCTCGTCTCTACTGCCAAGTAAATAAAATAACAAGGGTGAAATATTTCATATTTACAGGGAATCTTCTACATTTGTTGAAAATTTCATAGACAAACACAGCAAGGCACCCATGTACATTAAATATTTTCGCTTCTTAGTAGCGATTCTCTTTTGTGCGATAACCTCATGTTCTACGGTTCGCGAGAAGCCTCGTCCGGCTACGAGTACGGGCAAGGAGGCCAAGCGAGAGTTTAGGGGAGCATGGATACAGACCGCTTTTCAAGGCGAATACAAGGATATGACTCCCGCCCGGATGAAAAAAGACTTCATCCGCAAGCTTAATTACCTGCAAGCATGCGGCATCAACGCCATCATCTTTCAGGTGCGCCCCGAGGCGGACGCTTTCTATAAATCCGATATCGAGCCGTGGAGCCGCTTCTTCACCGGAGAGCAAGGCGTAGCCCCGGCAGGTGAGTTCGACCCGATGGCCTTCCTGATCCAAGAATGCCATAAACGGAACATGGAGTTTCACGCTTGGTTGAATCCTTACCGGGCGAGCACGGCGGGAAACACCCGTTTCGCCGATTCCCACATCTATCATAAGCATCCCGAATGGTTTGTCACCTATAATAAACAAATCCTTTTCGACCCGGGATTGCCGGAAAGCCGTCAGTTTATCTGCCGGGTAGTGCGTGATATCGTCGGCCGTTACGACGTGGACGCTATACATATGGACGATTATTTCTATCCCTATCCCGCGGCGGGTATGCCTTTCCCGGATGATAACAGCTTCCGGAAATACGGCTTGCGAAAAGGATACAGCGAGGCGCAAAGGAACGATTGGCGCCGGGAGAACGTGAATACCCTGATCCGGGAATTGAAACGTACCATCCTGCTCACCAAGCCTTGGGTACGCTTCGGTATCAGTCCCTTCGGCATCTACCGCAACAAGAAAAGCACCGCAGACGGATCGGGTAGCAATACCAACGGTCTGCAAAACTACGACGACCTCTACGCCGATATCACCTATTGGGTACAGCAAGGTTGGATCGATTATAACATCCCCCAGATCTATTGGGAGATCGGACACCCGGCGGCGGATTACATCACGCTTATCAAATGGTGGGACAAAAACGCCAACGGAGGTCATTTATATATCGGGCAAGACGTGGCCCGCACCATGAAAGCGGACCAATTAACCCGCAAGATGCGTTACGAGCGTGCCTTGCCTCACGTGAGCGGCAATTGTTTCTGGCCCGCCAATGAGATTCTATGGAACAACAAGGGCGTAGCCGACAGCCTGAAACGGAACTACCACCGTTACCCGGCCCTTATCCCGGCCTATACCCATATGCATAACCGTCCGCCAAAAGACGTAAGCAAGCTAAAGACCGAATGGACACCTAAAGGCTTCTTGTTACATTGGCAAGCGGAGCAAAGCCCCACGAATCCGGAGCTAGCCTCCTATTTCGTGGTCTATCGCTTTAACGACAAGGAGCCGATAGACACGAGCGATCCCTCGAAGATCGTGGCTATCACCCGGGAAACCGGCTACTTGATGCCTTACGAGAAAGGAAAGGTAAAATATCGCTATGTAGTGACCGCCGTAGATCGCTTTCACAACGAGAGCGAGGGCAAGACAAAGAAAGTAAAATTATAAAGACACCAATTATGTTAACCGACCATCGCTGCACCAAATATACCGACTGTTCCTCTTGTAGTTTCTACCAGAGGGACATATTCAAGTATCGTCTTTATCCGAAAGGGTACGTGATCCCTCAGACAAGATGCATGCAGAACATGGTCTTTTTCCTAGTCAAGGGAGAGATCTGGCTGAACAGCGAGGAGCACCCGGACACCACGTTCCGGGGCGGACAGTTCGTATTGCAACCGATCGGCTCGAAAGTGGAGTGCAAGGTACTCGACTACACCGAATGTATCATCTATCTCTTCGAGCGTCCGCAAAACATATGCGACAATCGTTTCAACAAAGGCATCTCCATCGTGGAGAACGAACGCCAGCAGCCCATCGTAATGACGATGGTCCCGCCGATACAACTCTTCATCGAGGGCATGAAGCTTTACCTCAACGATGATTTAAGATGCTCCGGACTGATGCAAGCCAAACGCTCGGAGATGGTCTACTTGCTGAACTGCTACTACCCCATCAAGGAGCTAGCCGCCTTTTACGCCCCGATTTACCGGTATAGCCACAGTTTCCAGTATTTCGTGATGCAGAACTACCAGAAGGCGAAAGACGTGGAGACCTTCGCCCAATTGGGAGGCTACAGCGTACCCACCTTCCGCCGTATCTTCAAGGATACGTTTGGAGAGCCCGCTTATCAATGGATGCTGAAACGCAAATGCCAAGACATTCATAACGACCTTATCATGACAGAGCTTTCCATATCCGAGATTTGCTACAAGTATGGCTTTGAATCGCTTTCTAACTTCTCGCACTTCTGCAGGGCTAATTTCGGCCAATCTCCCCGCTCTGTCCGTTCTCTAAAGGATGAAAATACATAATATTCAATGATTTTTTTTAAATCTCTCAACTTTTGCAACTCTTTGGACAAAAATAACAATTCTCCCCTTTAGCATTCCCTATACATTTGCGTCCAGAAGATCAATCATAATTGATTTTCAAAGATAAATAAAATGTATAGGTACAATAAGACAAGTATTATCTTAAAGATCTCTATCGCAGTTTTATTCATTATCGGCATGGTGCTGGAATGTAGTTGCGAGAGATCCGAGGAACCGGAGAAAAGAGGCACGGGCTACATCACTTGCACCCTTCGTTGGGATAGCGTGGTAGCAGGTTCCCCGGTACCGGAGAAACTTCGCTATTGTATCTACCCGTCGGAGGGCGGGCCGATGATACAGACGGATGGGAACGCCAATGGCATCACCCTGTTCTTACCACCGGATAAATATAATGTATTGGTTTTCAATTACGACGCGAAAAACATAGGTTTTCGTAATATGTCGAAGTTCGAGGAAGCGGAAGCATATATCTCCTCTCTAGAGGATCTGGAGGCATGTCAAGACGAGGTGATCCCGTTATATGTCGCCACGATCCGTTCGGTAGAGGTTGAGGGGGACACGGAGAAGCATAAGGAATTGACCTTGTCGCCGTTTTTCCTATCGAAGGACAGTTCCTTGAATCTAAGCAATGAAAGGAAAGGGATCGCAAACAATATCAACGGGCTAAAGAAAACGAGTATCCGATGAGAGAGAGCCGGTTATTTATCATCTTGATCTCGCTTGTCATGGGATTGGCGGGATGCTCGAAAGAGACTATGATCGGCGAGTATGTAGACCGTTGCGCGGTGCGCCTCGACATAGATTGGGGTCCTTGCGGTATCGACCCGGATGGTATGACCGCGCTCTTTTACCCGGTCGATGGAGGGGAGCCAAGCCGTTTCCTTACCAACACGGTGACGGGCGACGAGGTGCGATTGAGGAAAGGGATCTATAACGTAGTGGTATTTAACCAAGCGGCCGAAGAATACAGTTATCTCACGATCGAGGGTCAAGATCAATACAGCACCCTGCGGATCGTGATGAAGACGACGGATAGCGATTGGTACACGCCCACCGAGGGAGAGCGGCTGATCTACGATCCGGAACCTTTAGCGGTAGCTACATTGGAGGGTTTTGAGGTGACGCAAGAGATGGTACGGGCGAACCTTAAGGAGGGAAAGGAGTTTTCCTTGGCTTGCCGGCCCGAGAAGGTAATCTTCACGGCTCATCTGTCCTTAGAGATAAAAGGATTGCACAACATGCGGACTGCGAGGGGATCGATTAAAGGGATGGCGGATACATATTGGATAGCGGATAGAAAGACCGGAAGTAGCGTAGCGACGCAACTCGTGGACTTCTCGGAAAAGACCTTTCACGAGAACTCAACGACCGATGGTATCTTATCCGGCTCTTACTTGACACTCGGCAGACCAAACGTCACATCGAAGGCCACGGACGAGATCAGTAATTTGCTTACGCTCTCCATCTTATTGGTCGATAACAGAACGGTCATTACGAAGCAATATGATATAGCTCCACGTGCCGCGATCAATAATGAGACGAAAGAGGTAGAGGTGGTGCTGGGTACGAAAATTGATCCGGATAAGGAAGAAGTTCCCGAGGATATTCCGTTGGAGCTACCAAACGTGGAGCCGGAAAAGAATGGCGGCGAAGGGGGATTCGATGCGACAGTAGACAATTGGGGAGATGAGACGAATATCGTAATCCCCGCATAACTATAGAATGATAAATAGTAACAACATAAAACAACATTAAAAGACTAAACATTATGAAGACAAATTTATTTATCGCAGCATTAAGCCTAGTAGTATTGGCGGGCTGCTCAGGCGAAGATGAGATTGGCACATTGGTAGCAAAGAATGACAATGCGATTAATTTCGGAACTTATGTGGGGAAACAGACGAAGGCCAGTATTATGGATGACACCAAACTACAAACAACGGGATTCAATGTTATAGCAACTTATACAGGTGTCGATACATGGGCATCATTAAGTGGAGACAAAGCTAAAGCTCCAAACTTCATGTACGATCAAGCCGTTACATATACTGATAGTAAATGGTCTTATTCTCCTATACAATATTGGCCAAATGAACAAAATGAGGATGGAGATCTTGGTAAAGTAACTTTCTTTGCCTACAGCCCTAAAACAACTAGTATCACTACAATATCAGATAAAGCAAAAACAGGAGCACCGACTATTAAACTGACTGTTTCCGATGAAATTGATACGCAAATAGATTTAGTAGCAGATATGGTCACAGATCTTACTAAAACAAGCACAACTATAGATGGAGTTGCAGTAGATGCAGGTACTGTTAAATTCAAAATGGATCACCTTCTTTCTCAAATTAAGTTTCAAGCAAAGCTCAAGGCACAGTACACTGGAGCAACAAAGATTACCGTAACAGGATTTAAGTTATCATTTGCAACCAACAAAATTAAGAATGCAGGAACATATACATTTAACACTAATAACACAGATAATATATGGGTGCTGGATAATACTTACCACAACGTAGCCATCGAAAAAACGAACTTAGCAAATGAGTTGGACAATACCGTAGCACTAGCAGCGACCGACTTACTAGATCCTATGTTTTTACTTCCTCAATCATATGCAGAAAAAGATATAACAGCTGTGATCAGTTACACTGTAACCACAAGTGCAGGTGATGTTAATAATGTAAAGAAAATCGATTTACCGGTAGTTACAGACGGATGGAAGCCTAGTAAAAAATATTTATATACTTTTGAGATCGAATTACAGAATGTAACAGTTGGAGTAGAATCCGCAGAATGGGGTAATGGTGAAATCAAGTAATATATTATCTTTATTTTCATAGATTAAGGGATTAGGCTTCTTCAACATAGAAGACCTAATCCCTTAATTAATTTTTAATAGCCGGTCTTCATATCACCGCCTCTCTTCTCTATCATAAAATCCATTCTCATAAAAACACGCCACTCTATATTTAGCTAGGATTACTTACAATAAAATAAATATCAGAAAACCTTTCGATAGCAATACGGTCATTATCCCACCTTTTTGAGCAATATAAGCCATATATCGTGACATCCCCTTCCCGCAAGAACCACAAAACAACGAGAAGGAGATAGCCATTAGTGCCCTTTTCCATCTCAAAGTACCCCTTTTCACACACAATAGGTTGCGAAAGCCAACGCGAAAGGCCGCGTTAGGCGACACATATGGTTACGTTGGGCATCGTAAGCAGCTAAGAATAGGGTTATAACCTAATGAGAAAGGCGTTATAACCTTATTATAACCCTATCGTAACCTTATGGAATCGCCCAAACACCCGGCAAACCATGAGTTACGATGAATTAATTTCGCTAGAATAAAAGGCCATTTTCCAACATCTGTCTGTCTACTAAACAATTGCTGTTTTTTTCTTGCGTATTTGGAAGCGAGACGTACATCCGCCCGAAATAATCGACTCTCACGGACTTCCGTTTACATTTTGTCAAAATGTCAATCCGCGAGGAAACTTCTCCCCACATAGCATACGGATATCAATTATTCTTCCTATATTTGCGATAATCCCTCATATCTAAGCGTAGGTCACTGAAGGAGGACATAAGTTAACGAAGAGCGTTTAAAGATATTATCCCGTATTGAAATCTGGACAATTTCATATCCATGGATAATAGACAATAAACGCTCACGTCGGTGCTATATTTACCAGTAATCGCTCTGGACGATATAACAGCATGGCGTGGGCTATTGTTTATTACATGGATAGGGCCGTCCAGAGCCTCAATACGGTAATATCAATAGTTTCCACGCTTCTGTATTTTTAGCCCGGCAACCGATGGAGACAGGTTGCCCTTATCCATTAAATGAAGACGATCCTCCTGTTACCCGTCTTGTCGCTATGGCTCCTGCTTGCCACGCAAGCCCATGCCCAAGTCTATCACCTACATTTATCCGACAACACTTGCCGGATAACAGAATGCGTTGATACTCCACAAGGCGTCAAGCCCTTGGGTCAGACATGGAAAGGAAACACCTTCCATGATCGTTTCACGCTAGATTTCGATCGCGCTATCTTCACGTGGGAAAAGGAAGGAAAAGAGACGTATGCCAACAAGATCATCAACCACACTGCCAAATACGCTCACCACTCATTCTCCACGGAGCAGATTACCGCCAACCTCACCATCAACAGCCATCGGGCCGTCCTTCAACTTATCCACTTTCAGAATGGCCAATGGATACAAGTCACTTATTTTTGCGAGATAGGGAATTAACGGCTCATGCGAACATCTACAACATCTACCACTTATACTTGATATTTGTACTTTTTATTTGTGAGTGAAAATTCCAGCCTTAAAAAAGGAGGCCTTAAAGTTTACGATAAACATCTTCAAAAGGTACTCTGCAACGTTCTCCCCAAATGCCTTTATTTCCATCCCGTATCCCACAAGGAATAGCCATGTTTATTTCAGCACCATGAGGTAGTTTCAATGTCCTTTTTAGCCGACGGCTGTCCAGCCCTTCTAAGGGACACGTGTCATAGCCTTCGTTTGCCATCGCAATCATAAACGTTTGTGCGGCAAGCGCACAGGATTTATGGGCTGTCACACGTATGTCATTCTCGGAAACTTCAAGCATCATAGGACGGAAAATACTGATTATATTAGCCAACAATTTCCTGAGCAATCCGAGAATACCGAAGAACCGGGCATAAACAAAGGGCATCAATATACCGTAATATATTTCCCGATCCTTAATACGTTTGTCCTGACGTTCTTTAGGACTGTAATGACGAATGTTCTCCCGTTCAAAATTGAGTACGAATCGCGCATGTTTCTTGTACCAGTCACGCCGAACCACAAAAATGACAATTTGTGAAGCGGTAGAAGCCGCTTTCTGACCAAGGCAGTCCCTTGAAATTTTTGCCAATAATTCAGGTTCTGTAATATGGTAAAATTCCCATAATTGCATATCAGAACTGTTAGGAGCCAATGTAGCCAGTTCCAAACAATGTTTTACCTTTTCCGTATCTATTGGTTTTTCTTTATCATACACCCGTACAGAACGACGATGATGAAGGACTTCATCTAAATTCATAATGATACTGATTTGAATTAAACATTTATTCCCAGCTGATTACTTCAGCCATTTATTATTGTGCTTTATTTAATTGCCGCATAACGACCTTCGCCATTTCTTTAGAACTGAACGGGTCCTGCCCAGTAATCAGATTATTATCTACAACTATTTTTGAAGTCATAGGTATCAATGCTTTTTCATAATCCGCTCCTCTCTCTTTCAACAACGCTTCAAGATCAAAAGGCACGTCTTCTTTTCTTCTGGCAAGACTTTCCTCAAACCAACTGAATCCCGTCAGCTTTTTGCCTTTAATCATATATTCGCCATTGGATAGTTTGACATTCAACAACCCACTGACCCCGTGGCAGATGGCCGACACTATCCTGCCACTTTCATCCTGTTTCCTTACGATAGTCTTTAAAGCTTCATTGTCAGGAAAGTCATACATCGCACCGTGTCCGCCGGCTAAATAGACACAATCAAACTGTTGTTCCAACAGGTTATCCAAACTGTTTGCATGATCCAACAGCTTTTTGAATTCTGGCTTTTCCCAATACTTTTCGGACATTTCATCTAAAAAAATTGGTTTTAAACTTTCGGGATCAATGGGAATATAACCTCCTTTCGGATTGGCTACCGTTATGTCATAGCCGCTTTCTTTTGCACTATGATAGATATGAGTAAACTCACTAAGCCATAATCCGGTCGCGAGTTTCCCATTGGCAAAAGTCCCTGTGCTAGTAACTATTATTAAAATCTTCATGATAATCAAATTATTGATTCATATTCTTTAAAAGAAAACATACACATGGATAGATTGTTTTTCAGAATATGGAATCTTTAACATAATCCGAAAATATGAAAACCTGCAAATCCTTTCAAATGCTATCTCTATCCACCAGCATTCGATAAGGAGAAATTACCGATCCCTTTCCTATTACCTCCGGGAGGAAGCAATTTGATGAATATTGTTTCCATGATGCCCAAGTTGAAAGAAGAATTAAGAACTATTTTCAACGACTATGGCTTGAAATATGTCTTCGATACCAATAGCCAGGAGATTAAAGTAATGAAAGAAAAGAAACCGGGAGAGATATTTTTAATTCCATTTCATTCCATAGCCGATACCCTGCAGCGCATGATTTTCTACAAAGCGGCTATTGAAAGTAACAGTGAGTCCGCATTAGTTTTTGAAGAACCGGAAGCCCACTCATACCCTCCTTTCATATCAAAGGTAACGCAGGATATTATCCAATCGGACAGAAACCAGTTTTTTATAACGACACACAGTCCTTATGTGGTTAACGACTTTCTGGAATTACCGAGTGACGAACTTGCCATTTACCTAGTTGACTTCAGGAATGGGGAAACTTTCGTGAAAAGAGCCAGTGACACAGAAGTACAAGAAATGTACGAATATGGCATCGACCTATTTTTCAACACCGAAACCTTCTTAAGATAATGGCAGAACTCTACATAATTCCGGAATGCTACGTCGATACAAACCTAATCGAGACGTTGGTTCCCACCGCTAAAGGATATAATCATCAGAAAGGCTGTAACAACGTCGTAAAAGTGATGAAAGAAAAGTTATCGGATAAATTCGCGGTTGGAATAGTGGATAAAGACAAACGACAGGTCAGTTACGTCAACGAATTTGCGGAAATAGGACATACGGACTCCCTATATTTTTACAAACACCCGGACAAGGCTCATTTCTTAATAATGATCGATCCTGCCGTAGACCGCTTTATCCAAAAATGCGCTAAGGAAGAGAAAGTTGAGATGAAACAATTCGATCTTTCAGATGAATTGAGATCTTTTACAGCGCAGACAAAGCAAGTATCGAGCAAAGAGGATACGAACTTCAAAAAGTTATTTCACGAAATTAAGAGCGCAGAAGAAATAACAATCCTAAGGAATACCATTAAATATTTGAAAGAAAAGCAATATAGTTCTAATAGCGCAGAAATGAAAGCCCTTATTGATGGGCAAACATCAAAACTGTAGCAAGCTTCTTGAGATATTGTGGACTGAAACATAGCGAAGGATACAGAACACATTGCAGGCACAAGCCCATACCCAAGTCTACCGCCTACGCTTATTCGACAGTACTTGCAGGATAACGGAATGCGTTAAAAACTATTTTACGGAATGTCCAAATGTTCTGTCAATACGTTTACGAATGTTCGTAATGGCGCACCTTCATAATTATCCAACTCCCCAACCAAGATCAGAGCGGCGTTCTTCATCCATGGGTGGTATGGAATGGATAGTTCATAGGGGATTTCCCGGATCAGTTCCGGGGTGTTCTTGATTACCGTATAAGTGTCGCCATCGGCGGCTTTCTTGCCTTCGAAAACTAAGGTACGGTCGTACATTTTTTGCTTGTTTGCCCCGTTTAGTACTACCGGGGCCATGACTACGGAATCTCTGTCGCTACGCAACATCGGCATCAAGGACAGGGTTTGATATCGTCCCACGGAGAGTCCGCAGACACTGATCGTTAGGTCTAGACGCAAGGAGTTGCCCTCCCGCTCGATGCGGTTTTGCTTCAAGGAGACTTGCCCCCGGTAAGATTGTATAGGAACCTGCGCTCCTGCCGGAAGAACAAGGCCGATCACAAGCAAGCATATATAAATGAATGTCTTCATAGATTTATCTCTTTATTTGATGATGTAAACGATACTGATACCCGCCTTTGTTAATCCCCAATACTCGTTGCGGAACTTGCCGATAGGCGCATCTCCTCTAGGAAAAGCGTACTTATCATATTCGAAATGCAAGTATCCGAAACCCGCCGTGAACTCCACGTTCCAACGGGGCGACACGTATAACTGATAACCATAAGAGATACCGCCGCCATAAGCGTTACCGTTATAACTATTCTTTTTCTCCATCCCATACAGGAGCTTCAAACCGGCGAAATCGTAATCCATATACTGGGCATGAACCCCGAAGAAATGTCCGTTGAAACGCTCGTGTATCCAGTAGCGCGCCTCTGGTTGTATCATCCAATGCTTAAAGGACTTATCGCTCGAGAATGTCCAACCGTTATAATACCCCGATGCCTCAACCGACCAATGCTTGTTGAACGCGACCTCCGCCCCTACGTTCGGCGTAGTGATCGCGTCATAAAGCACATTGGTCTTCACGGCCACGACCTGTCCTTGAATATCCATAAAGGTTGACAAAAGAAATACTAACAGTAAATATAGTTTATTCATATCTCCCGGTTCATTAGGTTTGTTTATTTAAGAGACAAAACCGTACAAATATAAATATTATTTATCAGTTCATTTGTACGTTAACTTATATAATATCCATGATTTCAAATGAAAAACGTTATCTTTGTCTACAGAAGTCACTAAATGTTCTTGTAGTAATTAAAAGTAAACGAGTTAGCTTCATCGCAGTTGGCTTTGATGATTGGCAACCTCACGGTTAGCGAGTTTGACTTGCAGGCATTAAACGAATTTAAATCGGTTCTTTGCAATGGATGATATGAAGAATGAAATGGTAAATTCCTTAGACGGGTTCGTGGGCGAAATAAAACAGATAATAGATAGCGCACGTGCCAATGCCGTGCGGAGTGTGGACCTCTGTCGGGTGCAAATGTATTGGAACATCGGCAAGCGCATTTTCGAGAAAGAGCAGCAGGGCAAAGAGCGTGCCGACTATGGCTCTTACCTTATCAAGAACCTCTCGAAGCGCATCACGCCCGACTATGGTAGCGGATTTTCGGTGCGTCAGCTCGAAATGTGCCGTCAGTTTTACCGTACTTACCCGATTGCGAATACAGTGTGTTCGCAATTGAACTGGTCGCAATACAAGTTGCTAATAGCCATACCCGACACAGATAAACGCAAATACTACCAATTGGAGGCGGTGAACAACGGCTGGACTAAACGTGAGCTGGAACGGCAAATCAATTCCCTGCTCTACGAGCGTCTGTTGCTTAGTAACGACAAGGAGGCGGTGCTTGCCGTGGCGCAAAACCAACGAATTCCCGAATCGCCCACGGAGATTATCAAAGATCCAATGGTATTGGAGTTCCTCGGATTGGAACGCCGTGCTTCTTATTATGAGCGAGATTTGGAGAGTGCTATTATCTCGCACATTGCAGATTTTCTGCTTGAAATGGGCAAGGGCTTCTCTTTCGTGGCAAGGCAGAAGCGACTACTTGTGGAAGATGACGAATACTTCGCCGACCTTGTGTTCTACAACCGCCTGCTGCGCTCGTTTGTGGTGATTGAACTGAAAACGCAGAAACTCACGCACCAAGACCTTGGACAGTTGCAGATGTATGTCAATTACTACGACCGCTATGTGAAGACGGAGGATGAGAACCCTACTATCGGTATTCTTCTCTGCACCGACAAAAACGATACGGCGGTGAAGTTGGCTTTGCCCGAAAACAATCAGACTATTCTCGCAAGTAAATACCAACTCTACCTGCCTACTACCGAACAGCTCATCAATGAAATCAATGAAGTGAAACGCACTGCGGAGAAATCTCAAAACGATTACAAAATTAATCAATAGAACAGCTCCGATTGATTCCATAGCTCCTATAATAATGATGATAACTGCCGCAAATGGTTTTGTTGAACAAAGCACGAGATATTCAACAGATAATACCGGAAGTAGCTTAGCAAATTACACTCTCATATATAAAATAGTAGAGTGGAAAGTAAGGATAAATCATCTTCCTCATTCTTCCGTATATCAAGAAATTGTAATACCTTTGTAAAATAAATCCAGAATATGACTCATGAAGGCTAAATATATCGTGATTTTTCTCCTTTCACTCCTTTCGTTTGTCGCTTGCGATAAAGAGGAGGTCGTTATCCCTACTACTGCCCCTCGTACGGTTCTTATCTATTTCGCAGGGGATAATAGCTTGAGTGGATACGTGAGCCAAAACCTGAGGGCGATAAAGGAAGGGATTGAGCGAGATGGATTGAACAACGGTAATTTGTTGATCTATACGGATAAGCAGAACGAGGCTCCCCAGCTTTTTCAATTAAAGCTGGAAGCGGATACCATCCGGCAGATCGTGCTCGAGACCTACGACTCGAACCAGAACTCGGCCTCTACCGAGACGCTGACGCAAATAATCGACAAGGTACAAAAGGAATATCCGGCGGATAGTTACGGGTTGGTGCTGTGGAGTCACGGAACGGGATGGCTACCTTCGGATATCTATAGCTATCTGCGTTCTTTCGGGCAGGATGGGAAGAATAATTTCATGGAGATCAATGATTTGGCCTCCGCTTTATCGAAGTATCATTTTGATTTTATTTTGTTCGACGCCTGTTATATGTCGTGCGCCGAGGTAGCTTATGCTTTCCGGGGATGTACGGATTATATCATCGGCTCGCCAACGGAGATACTGGCCAATGGTTTCCCCTATCAAACGATCATGGGGGATATGTTCAAGAAAGAAGCTGATGTGGTGGGGATAGCGACAAAGTTTTATACGTATTATCAAAGTGAGGCAGGAACGATCTCGGTCATGAAAAGCGATGAGTTGGATGAATTGGCCGCTACTTGCCGTACCCTATTCCATGATAAGACGGAAAGTGATCTTTTCGCCGTACCCGTTAGCGAATTGCAGATCATGGAGTATTTGACGCCGAATTATCATGCCTTATATGATTTTGATGATTACGTGAGCCGTCTGGCCACGGAAGAGCAATATAACGCATTCAAGCGGAGCATGGAAAAGGCGGTTATTTACAAGGCTACTACACCCAAGGCGGTTTACGCTTATCCGTATCCGTATGGAAGCTATCTGCCGGTCAATAAATATAGCGGCCTATCCATTTACGTCCCCCAAGAAGCCTTGCCCAAACTGAACGAATGGTACAAGGATCTTGAGTGGTATAAAGATGTATATCAATGATTAAAACTCATCTCTTAGCCAGCGTTTACCACGAGGGGTATACAGGAATATCAAGAAACCTGCCGCCATTATAGAAATAACCGTAAAGAATACTGCTAATAACATATTTCTCTATTTTAATAATTTATACCCAATCAAAGCAAATACTGTAGCGATAAACGTTCCAGTAAATAAAGAATACCAGAATATAGGAGGCCACAACATGATATCTCTCGTATCCTCCCAGCGGTTTAATAATGCGCTTCCTACTCCCAATACAAGAGCGGCAAAAGTTAATTTTGACAAATCGAAGAAATACTTTGAAGTATTTTCTCTTCTGTTCTTCATTAAATCCTGAGCCGCTTTTCTTTTTTCAATGTTACCGTTATAGTTACTCATAGCAAAAATACTAATATTATTTCACAAATGAACTTATTTCACTAAAAACACTTCCTTATATCGTTTTACCTGTCCTTGAGGATGAACAAGTTCCGCATAGAAAATATAAACGCCGGTTCTCACCTTGGAACCATTCACCGCAAGGCCGTTCCAAGCCAATTCACCTTCTATCCCTAATAAGTCATGATTTACCACCTCACTGATACGCCTTCCGGAGATATCAAATATCCAGGCCCTACAGGTATAGCCGGATTCATCAAGATGGTAGGAGATCGTATATTCCTTCGTTGCCTCAGAATAAACGGGAGACTCTATGCCCGTGACCTCGCCTTCATCTTGCTTTCCATATTGGGAATTCCGATAGCCGGGCGTACCGTATCCCGCCGTGGCCGAAGCCGAAGTCCAATTCATCTCATCCTGCGTATCGCTATCAGGATTAATCCGCTCCAAGGCAATCCCCTTCTCATTTTTCACGGATGGGGCATGCCATTTAGAGGAATAACGAATCTCATCGATCATAACCTCATCTTCTGTACGAAACAGGACTAGCGTAGCGGAGGTATTTGCCAAGACCGGAAGTTTTAATTCATGCAAAGCATCCGGCGAAGATATCAGATAAAAATCGCTCACTCCTCCCATACTTTTAGTCAGCAACGCATAATCTTGTGGTTCTACCGGAGAGACTATAGAAGATAAAGGATAATGCGAACTCAATGTACCATCGGATTTGCGGGTAGCAACAGACAGTCCAGCCAAAGACAATGTCCGGTCCGAACGATTATAAAGCTCGATATACTCACTCCCTTCCGGATAAGGATTCGGCAACAACTCATTAAAAACGATCTCATTGGGTAAGACTATAATGTCCGTGGGGATACCCGGTTTATGGGGAGTGTCCGGACGATCCGGATCTTCTGGTTCATCGTCAGGAGAAGAGTTTGCGGAACCCGGCGTGCCTCCTCGTTCATCCGTTGATAAATAAAAACCGGTTTCAGAACGTTCCCAAGCGATACCGGCTTTCGCTTTCTCATAGGCAATCCGGTCGATCTCCTTACCGGAAGGATCGAATAACGCAAGCTCCTTCCTCGTGTTCGCCAAAGACGCCGGGAATTTATCCAAGGGCATATCTTGTCCCGAATCGTCAATATGTATATCCCTACCAGACCGATAAAGCACGATATATCCATCCGCTTCCAAAAGCAAAGCTGTCAATACCGTTGGCTTACTACCATATAAGAATGACCAACCATTTAACTCTATAGCCTTATCCGTCGTATTATAAAGTTCCACATACTCCGTTTCCGGAAAAGCCTTTTGCCCTTTCGGATCAGCCATCACCTCATTAATACGGATACTACCGGCGGGGAAAGAAGGAGTATCCGGCACTTCCGGTTCCTCCGGAACGTCGGGCTCTTCTTCATATTCTAACCGAATCTCGGTAGAACTCTCCGGAATCTTATTTCCCTCAAGATCCATTAACCCCGAGCACAACAAATCATAACCCATACCAACCTTCAACTCCTTATCAAAGCTGATATTCACATGGATCCGCATATCATCCGCATAGGTCATACGAGAGGCATTACCGATACCCGATATAGAGAATATCGCCTCACGGATATCCACCGGAAGATTATATTGTAATTGGAAAACAGACTCGGTGATCGGTTGGATAGCAAGAAGCCGCGGAAGAACCAACGGCTCATCGGGCTCATTGGGTTCTTCTGGCTCTTCGGGAGTATCCGGCTTCTCTGGTTCGATCGAGATATTATCGGATATAATGATGTAGTTACACGCAAAATCATTTACTCGAGTTTTAGAATAGCGGCATTCAAAACGTAGTTGTCCCCCTTTACATGAAGAAGAAACTTCAGACTCACAACTCCCTATCAAGACAAACCTACCCTTCTCTAGCACATATAAGTTCCATATCTTATGATTTTCTAAAGTAAGTTTCACTTTCAAATCCACGGCTCCCAACAAGACATCGAGCGCTTTCTCTATTAAGATCCTTGGATTCTTCTCCGTTGCGGTATGTTTCCGAAAAGTTATCGTTTTCTTATTACTGCCGATTTGGACATAATAATCGTTTTTTAATCCAAGCATCCTCTGATCATCTAAATAAACATGTAGCCGGATATGGTTTTGATCGCTTGGTTTGAAATCCATCCGAATCTCAAATTCCCATTCCATTGTAGCGGAATAAACGAGAGGAGTTTCTATGGAAACACTTTTCCGGGTAGGATCCGCACGTGAGACCAGCCATCCGTTCTCAATCACAAAGCAATCTAAATCACCCGTCCAAGGGTTATCCGATGTAATCTCCGGTCCATTAAACGGTTCTTTTAACTGGGGATAAGCGCAAAGCGGAAGTAAAAACGCAAGAATTAATAATAATTGTTTCATAGCTATATCGTTTTAGTTATAAATTTCTCTATCTTTGCACCCTAATAAGTTACAACTGTAAATAATAGGGCGCAAAAGGCAAAAATATGAAAGCCCTTTACAGACAGCAAAGTTATAACTATTTTACATTATTCAAATTAAATCAGTGCTCAAAATGAAAGTAGCAATTGTTGGTGTAAGTGGAGCCGTAGGACAGGAGTTCCTGCGTGTACTCGACCAGAGAAACTTCCCGATGGATGAGCTGGTACTTTTTGGCTCATCTCGTAGTGCCGGACGTGTTTATACCTTCCGTGGTAAACAGTATACCGTTAAGGAACTGAAGCATAACGACGACTTTAAGGGAATCGATGTTGCTTTTGTTTCAGCCGGAGGTGGTACTTCCAAGGAATTTGAGAAGACGATCACGAAACATGGTACGGTGATGATCGATAACTCCAGCGCGTTCCGTATGGACGAGGATGTTCCATTGGTCGTACCGGAAGTAAACCCGGAGGATGCCTTGAATCGTCCTCGTGGCGTGATCGCTAACCCGAATTGTACCACGATCCAGATGGTTGTAGCGTTGAAGGCGATCGAGAACTTATCTCATATCAAGCGTGTTCACGTATCTACTTATCAAGCTGCCAGTGGAGCGGGCGCTACCGCTATGGCTGAGTTGGTAAAACAATATGAGCAATTATTAAAGGGCGAGGAGCCTACAGTAGAGAAATTCGCTTATCAATTGGCATATAACGTAATCCCTCACGTAGACGTATTCACGGAAAATGGCTATACGAAAGAGGAGATGAAGATGTATAACGAGACCCGTAAGATCATGCACTCGGATATCGAGGTGAGCGCTACTTGTGTTCGCGTACCGGTTATGCGCGCGCATAGCGAATCTACTTGGGTAGAGACAGAGCGTCCGATCAGCGTGGAAGAGGCTCGCAAGGCTTTCGCCGAGGCTGAGGGTGTGGTATTGCAGGATGAACCGGCAAACAAGGATTATCCGATGCCGTTGTTCGTAGCGGATCACGATCCGGTTTACGTAGGCCGTATCCGTAAGGATATCAGCAACCCGAATGGTTTGACATTCTGGACCGTGAGCGACCAGATCAAGAAAGGCGCCGCTTTGAACGCCGTACAAATCGCCGAGTACTTGCTAAAGGTGGGTAATATCAAATAACAGACAACTTTGTAAATTCTATATACGTGGAAGCGGGATCAAGAGAATACTCTTATCCCGCTTTTTTATGCTTAGCGTAATTCCTTCATGCCTTCTCAAAACGTATAAATCAATACGCCCAATACCCGATGGTTGGTTATCGAATGTGTGTCATGAATCCGTCCACCATCCTGCAAATCCACATTACCATACCATGCAATGGAAGGACTGTATTCAACACCCAGTTTCCAGTGCGGGAGGTTATATGAAAGTTGTAGGTTGGTCGTAAATACCTGATCTACATCCAGACCTACGCCATAGGTCTTGCCTACCAGTGCCTCGTTCGCTCCCAAGTTCTTCAAATAGCCTAAGAACAAACCCGGTTTCCATTTCTTACCATACACGATATTCAACCAAGAAGTGGAGAAGAGATACGGCGAATATTCCTGTTCGCCGGTACGTGGGTCGATAGAGGTGACGCCGTAACCACCCAACATACAAGTCTGCGTCAAGTTAGAAGCCAGCAATGTTTTCGCCATCACCAACCAATTAGCGTCCTGATATTTCACGTGCGCCTCGCCGGATACGGAAGTAACCCGCTCGCTGACTTTATAAATCTTGCCATCCACCTCGTTCTGCGTTCTCGGCACTAACGACAAGATTTCCATACCGGCTCCTACCTGCCAACCGGGTTTCTTATAATCCACCCCGAGATAGACTTCCGGTACGCAACTATTCTTGATATATTCCTCACTCTTTCCATTCGGGCCGGCCGATAGATATTGCAACTGCCATAGAACCGACCCGGTCAATTGCCATCCATTGTCCGTATAACGATAACGAATTTGCGGGCTGCGGTTAAAGGGCTGGAACGGGGCGCCGGTAGAAAGATTCAACATCTGTGGAAAGACCTCGCCAAATAGCGGATGCCACGTCTGTCCGATCAAGACAGCGGACTTGCCCCAATCCAGATTCACATAGGCATGACGGATACGAAGCACCGCCCAATTGCTACCCGAACCCCGGAAATCGGCCTCCAGTTTCAAGGAAGTCTTGGCCGAACCAACCTTCGGTCCTTGTACATCGATTCCCAAACGGGAGTAAAGCAGGTAAAAACTACCGTTCGGACTAGCGTTCAAGTCCTTGCCATCCGCATCCAACGCCACGTCCTTCGGATATAGGTGGAACAAACCATCCACGATCTCGGCGTTCGCACGGGAATTATAGAACAAGTCTCCACGTACCTGTCCGTAAAATTTGTAAGAGAAGTTTTTCTTTTGCGCCTGTACGCATACCGCCATACATAGGCCGATCAAAAGAAGCAAGTTGCGTTTCATTTCCATTCCGGTCAATCTATCTTTAAAAATAATACATCATCAAACCTAATATACGATGATTCGTTATCGCATGTGTTTGCTCGATACGTCCGCTCTCTAAGTCGGTCGTGCCATAATAAGCTGTCGCCGGACAATACTCGAAACCGAACTTCCAATGCGGTAAATTATACGATACGTTTAAGCTGACGGTTATTAATTGATCGATATCCAATCCCATACCATAGACCTTATCCGCTGAGACCAAGGACTTCCCGGTTCCCAAATTCTTCGTATATCCGACGAAAACTCCCGGTCTCCATTTCGTTCCGTAGGCGAAATTCACCCATGTCGTAGAATGGCGAAAAGGCGTATATCCCTGCTCGCCCGTACGGGAGTCCACCGAGCTCACCCCGTAACCGCCCAATAAAGCGGTATGATCCAAGGCTGAGGCCATCAAGGTTTTCGCCGCAAAGGTATAGTTTCTTCCGCTATACTTCAAATGTGCCTCGTAAGAGAATGCGGTCATTCGCTCGTTCACCTTAAAAGTTTGCTCCTTCCATTCCGTGGAAGTACGGGGTTTCAAGGAGATCATATGAGCGCCGAGCCCCATCAACCAACCATCCGCAGGGGTAAAATCCGCCCCCACGAACATCTCCGGAATGCAGCTATTCTTAATATAATCCTCGCTCATGCCTTTCGGTCCGCTGGAAAGGTATTGTAATTGCCACAACACGGAAGCCGTCAATTGTACCCGGCTATTCGCCTTATACTGGTAACGGATCTGAGGGCTACGGTTGAAAGGCTGGAACGGCGCTCCGGTGGAAAGATTCAAGACATCCGGCATCACGGCGCCAAACAAGGGATGCCACGTGATCCCTACTAATACCGCCGATTTTCCCCAATCCAAGTTTACGTATGCCTGCCGGATACGTAACATCGTATTACTACCGGAAAAACCGCCAAAGTCCGTCTCTATCTTAGCGGAGGAACGAGCCTTGCCGATATCGGGACCCGTCACGTCCAAGCCCAAGCGGGAAGTGAACGTATAGAAACTGCCATTCGGCGTGGCGTTCAAATCCTTGCCATCCGCATCAAAACTCTTATCCAAAGGATAGAGATAAAAGTTCCCATCGATCGGAGCCATATTAGCCCGGGAATTGTAGAAAAGATCTCCACGGACGAAGCCGTAGAATTTGTAAGTGAAGTTTTTTCTTTGCGCTGTCGTAGAAAATAAGGCTAGCATCCCCACGAGCAACAGGGTAATCCGTCTCATTATAATTCAGTTTGTTATTTTTCTTACCTTATAAGCCGCGAATGTATATATTTTTATGGATTCAATTTGAAGAAACGAAATATTATTTGTTCCTTTGCTTCCAAGTTGTAAGCCTTAAAGGTCAAATTAGATTAATATTGTAAACACCAGATAAAGAAAATGAGTACTAAAAAGTTTTTGCTAGAAGAAAAAGATATACCTACGGCATGGTATAATATCGTAGCGGATATGAAGAATAAACCGCTGCCGATCTTAAATCCACAAACTAAACAGCCCTTAAAGGAGGAAGATTTATATCCTCTATTCTCGAAAGGCGTCTCTCATCAAGAAATGAACACGACAGACGCATGGATCGAGATCCCCGATGAAGTACGCGAGCTTTATAAGGTATGGCGACCGACTCCGTTGGTTCGTGCTACCGGATTAGAAAAAGCGCTGGATACGCCCGCTCATATCTATTTCAAGAACGAGAGTGTAAGCCCGATCGGTTCACATAAGTTGAATTCGGCCTTGGCTCAGGCTTATTATTGTAAACAAGAGGGTACGACTAATATCACGACCGAGACAGGCGCCGGACAATGGGGTGCCGCTCTTTCTTACGCGGCAAAAGCTTTCGGCTTGGAACTTGCCGTTTATATGGTAAAGGTTAGTTACCACCAGAAACCCTACCGTCGTTCGATCATGCAGACTTTCGGAGCACAAGTTGTTGCCTCCCCGAGTATGAGTACGAAAGCCGGACGTAAGATATTGACAGACCATCCTAATTATCAAGGTAGCCTAGGTACCGCTATTTCCGAGGCGGTAGAGTTGGCCATGCAAACACCGAACTGTAAATATACATTAGGTAGCGTATTAAACCACGTTATGCTGCATCAGACCGTTATCGGACTGGAAGCTGAGAAACAAATGGAAAAGGCTGGCGAGTACCCCGATGTCGTTATCGGTTGTTTCGGTGGTGGTTCCAACTTCTCCGGTATCACATTCCCATTCCTGCGCCATAAACTAACGGAAGGTAAGGATATCCGGGTTATAGCGGCGGAACCGGCATCTTGCCCGAAACTTACAAGAGGGCAATTCCAATATGACTTCGGAGATGAGGCTGGCTATACCCCATTAATCCCGATGTTCACGTTGGGACATAATTTCTCTCCAGCGAATATCCATGCGGGAGGTTTGCGTTATCATGGCGCCGGCTCCATCGTCAGCCAGTTAATGAAAGACGAATTGATGAGCGCCGTGGATATCAAGCAATTGGATACCTTCAAGGCCGCTACTCTATTCGCGCAAGCGGAAGGTATTATCCCGGCCCCAGAATCATCCCACGCTATCGCCGCGGCTATCCATGAGGCAGAGCAAGCCAAAATCGAAGGTAAACCTCGTACGATCTTGTTCAACTTATCGGGCCACGGCTTGATCGATATGGCCGCTTACGACCAATATCTATCCGGTGATCTAACAAACTATGAGGTAACGGATGAGGAAGTAGCTAACAATTTGAAAGATTTGGAGAAAATCATCTGATAAAAACAAGAAAGGGGCTGTCCAAAAAGTGTGACAGCCCCTTTTTGCTATTGTTTATTTCAG
>NZ_QTLZ01000059.1:0-2230 GCF_003635425.1 Parabacteroides sp. AF27-14 | reverse complement strand
ATTACACATTTTATTGTTATTGAATGTGTCTACCTATATCAGCATAAGACATTCAACTTCTTAAATAATATGCATCGACATGAAAATAACCAAGCAAACAGCCTATCGAGATACCGTCGCACAACGGGCGATGCGTATGGAGGAGATCGTGGCATGGGTAAAGGATGAGCGGACGAGGGATAAGCTTGCGCTCTTTCGAGAGAAATTAAGGCGGGCTTATCCCGACAAACGGTATCCGTTTACCCGGAAATTACCTCTGTTGCTCTTTGCCGGAACTTTTCGAAAAGGCGAGTTGAAGGAGTATAATGGCTGGATTTTGCTGGAGATCAATCGATTGAAGAGCATAGAAGAGGCTTTGTCCTTGAAACAAAAAATAGTGGAATATCCGCAGACACTGTTCGCTATGATCGGCTCTAGCGGACGGAGCGTGAAGTTCGTGGTGGCTTATACCTATCCCGACGGGTCGCTTCCCCGTTCGCGTACGGATGCCGAGGTTTTTCATGCGCACGCTTACCGACATGCGCTCAAGACGTATGAGCCTCGCCTTTCTTATCCCATCGAGCTGAAACGTCCGGTGCTGGAGATGGGCTGTCGCCTCAGTTATGATGCCGATGTGTATTACAATCCGGACGCCCTTTCCATTCATCTGGAGCAGCCTGTGGCTATGCCCGACGAAAGCGCCTACCAGGAACGGTTCGAAAAACGGGTGCCGGTACCGGTAGAGAGTGCCGGGCAGACGCTTTATGACCAATACCGTTATGTTGCCATCCAATATGAATTCGCTTTGCAGCGGGCTTTGGAGGAACATGGAAGTTTGAGCATAAAGGTGGATTTCAAACCTTTGTTGGTCACTCTAGGAAGACTTTGTTTCGCGGCTGGGGTAGAAGAGGAGGATTGTGTGAAGTGGACGATGCTTTATTTGGGGAATCTGATCTCGGAAGTGGAGATCCGGGAGACCTTGAGGCAGTCGTATCGGTTAGCCTCCGATTTGGACTTTGGTTGTACGTCCCTTTACAAGCCGGAGCAACTACAGAGCTTGAAAATGGAGGAGTTTATGAACCGCCGTTACGATTTCCGTACAATCTGATGTCTGGCGGACCGGAATATCGGGAGAAAAACACCTTCTGTTTTGACTATCGCCCCGTGACGGATCGTGTGCTGAACAGTATCGCCTTGAATGCCCAGAAAGAAGGATTGCAGCTATGGGACAGGGATGTACGGCGTTTTGTCTTTTCAGATCGCATCCCGGACTATGCGCCTATCGAGGACTATTTGACCCGCTTGCCCGTGTGGGATGGCAAGGATCGCATCCGTCCGCTGGCCGCACGCATCCCTTGCGACAACGTACGGTGGGAACAGTTGTTTTACACTTGGTTCCTGTCGATGGTAGCGCACTGGCAGGGACGTGACAAACAGCATGGCAACAGCCTTTCCCCGCTCTTGGTGGGCGGGCAGGGGTGCGGAAAGTCCACGTTCTGCTTCAACCTGTTGCCACCGGACTTGAATAAGTATTACACGGACAGCATCGATTTCAGCAAGAAGCGGGATGCCGAGCTGTATCTTACCCGTTTCGGATTGATCAATATTGATGAGTTCGACCAAGTGAGCGCGAGGCATCAAGGCTTCTTGAAGCATCTGTTGCAGAAGCCGGTCGTAAATGTGCGCAAGCCTCATGCCACGCAGGTGGAATCGGTGAAACGTTATGCTTCCTTTATCGCTACGAGTAACCATACGGATTTGCTGGGCGATCCTTCCGGCAGCCGCCGTTTCATTTGTATCGAGGTGAAAGGGATGATAGACAATGCCCAGCCTATCGATTATCTCCAGCTCTATGCGCAAGCGGTTGCCGCCTTGAATAATAACGAGCGTTATTGGCTGACGCATGAGGAAGAGGTTTCGCAGATGCAAGCGAACGAGGCGTTTCAACAACGTCCTTTGTTCGAGGATCTGTTTTTTCAATATTATCGTCCCGCTTCGCATAAGGAGGAAGGTTTGAAGATCTCTGCCGGAGAGATCTACCTATCGCTGCAAAAAAAGAGCGGCGTAAAACTTCCGATGAGCAATGTCTCCGTCTTTGGTCGTTTCTTGAAAAAGATAGGGCTTAAGACGCAGTTAGCGAGTAGGGGACGGTTGTATTTAGTGGTCGAAAAGTAGTAAATGGTGGTAGATGTAAGTTGTTGGGGCTGTCCAAAAAGTGTGACAGCCCCTTTTTGCTATTGTTTATTTCAGT
>NZ_QTLZ01000058.1:1196-2368 GCF_003635425.1 Parabacteroides sp. AF27-14 | reverse complement strand
GTCAGGATGTCTAATTTCGCGTGTTTGTTTTCAGTTGGAATTTAAAATAGAGAGATATGGATGAGAAAGATTTGGTGGAAGGGATGCGAGAGTATATAAGTCTGTTACAAAAGGAAGGACGGTATTCCTCGGCGAAAAGTTATCAGGATGCGATGAACTCTTTTATACGGTATAGCGGGACGGATCGTATCCCATATACATATATAAATAAGGATACACTTCGCCGGTACGAGGCTTATTTGTTGGAGAAAGGCTGCATGCGTAATACGGTCTCCACGTATATCCGCCGTTTGCGTTGTATCTATAACAAGGCGGTGGAGAATGGTGAGGCGGCGTTTATCCCCTCTTTATTCAAGGGGGTTTTTACGGGTGTGGAAAGCCAGCGCAAGAAATCCTTGCCTCTGGGGGATTTGAATCGCCTGATGACTGTCCCGGTAAAAGGAGAGAAGTTGAGGAAGACACAGCTGACGCTTTGCTTGATGTTTCAATATGGGGGGATGTCGTTCGTTGATTTCGCCCATTTGAATAGAGGTAATATCAAGAACGGCATATTGGATTACAATCGCCAGAAGACCGGGACCTCTATGCGGTTGGAGGTCTTGGATACGGCGGAGGCTATGTATAAGGAGCTGGCAGGTGAGAGGGGTGGAGGCTCCGGCTATTTATTTCCCTTTTTAAGTGGGACGAAGAACGGCCATGAGGAATATCTCGAATACAATGCGGCCTTGTCCCGGTTTAACCGGAACTTGAAGACGTTGAAGGAGGTTGCGGGAATAGCCTCGGATGTGACTTCTTACACGATCCGTCATTCCTTCGCCATGGCATTGAAGGAACAAAATGTCCCCATTGAGATGATCAGCGAGTTATTGGGGCATAAGTCCATCAAGACAACCCAGATTTATCTAAGAAGTTTCTCCTTGGAGAAAATGACGGTGGTAAATAAGTCTTGCTTTGAGAATGTATATAATTATATGCCAGAGGTGGGTTGAGGCTACTTGGGGAGTAGCGTTCATTTCACGGTGCAAATGTAGCAAAAAATAGCAAATAACAAGCAATCATTAGTTTTAGTTTGTGCTCCGGCCTTGATTCTCCTTAAATCTTCGTTCTTATTCCTAGTGTATAGACATGGCAATAGAGACGAAATGATCTCGTATTTCCTACATCATCACGTC
>NZ_QTLZ01000058.1:0-1186 GCF_003635425.1 Parabacteroides sp. AF27-14 | reverse complement strand
AGACATGGCAATAGAGACGAAATGATCTCGTATTTCCTACATCATCACGTCCCTTCTAAAAATCGAACATACATTCCTGTAGAGACAGGGCGTGCCCCGTCTCATCCCCTCCAAATGGTAACTTAAAGATACTATCAGACAGTGGGAGACGGGGCACGCCCCGTCTCTACAACCGGGTGATAACCGTTCTCGCACCTTTAGGCTACTCCCCAAGTAGCCTAAGATTTCAAGAGATGGTAATTTTCAGTAATGCCATATTTGAAAATATAAAGTACTGTTTATCAAGATGATATAAATGATTCTTGGTAGGGCTCTGAATTGCCGTGGGGTCTGTTTTCGGGCCACGGGATAACCACTAGAAAAGATAATCATAGAGATGGATATATTGACAGGCAAGTGCTCGGATAGGTTCATGGCGCATGTTCTGAAGCGACGTGATCAGGAGGCTGTCCGCTGGTACGTGCTCACGCTTCCTACCGCCGGTGGCGGGCGTGACAGGATCAGCCCCTCGAAGGGGCTGGACGCTGAGCTTTCCCGCCGTGAGCGTCGTGGGGAGGCCTTGTTCGAGTATTTCTCCCCCTCGTATGTCGAGGCGAGGAAGGTGGGCGGCAAGATGGTCAACACGAAACGGCCCCTGTTGTACAACTACGTGTTCGTCCACGCCTCGGAGGACGAGATCTTCCGCCTGAAGCGTACGCTTCCCCTGTATAATTTCCTCCCCCGGGTTTCCTCCGGCGGGCGGTCTTATTTCCCGTACCTCTCGGATCGTGAGATGGAGACCTTGCGTTGGGTCGCGGCTTCTTACTCCAACGAGCTTCCGGTGTATGTGCCAGATAGCGGCCGCTTGTTGAAAGGCGACCGTGTGCGTATCACCTCCGGCCCTTTTACCGACATGGAGGCGGAGGTGGTGGTGCAGTCGGGCGGTGGGCATAAGGACGTGATGGTGCGTATCCTCGACTGTCTGTGGGTCCCCTTGTTCGAGGTGAGAGCGGGGGAGTACGAGTTGATCGAGCTGAACACGGGGGGCAAGCACGTGTATACCCATTTGGACAACGACCGTCTGTCGGAGGGCTTGCACGGGGCCTTGGGCCGTTACCACGCCTCTGGCGTGGTAGTGGATGAGGATGCTCGTTTGGCCCGTGAGGTCCTGCGTGGCTACGCCTCTCTCCGTGGTGAGACCGACGTG
>NZ_QTLZ01000057.1:0-2582 GCF_003635425.1 Parabacteroides sp. AF27-14 | reverse complement strand
TACTCCCAGACCACTTGCTGAAGGCTGTCGCAGGTAGCGTCGATATACAAGGTGTCACGCAAGATGCGTGCGGACAAGGCGGCACGCCCATCACGCTCCGTATAAGCCGCCCCCTCGGGCAACGGCCTCAACCCCGACAACGGGATGCGCAACGTGGCCCCGCCGCCCGGCACGTTGATGGCGCTCGCCTTGAGGCGCTCCGAGCTGAGGCGCAAGTTCTCCTCGCCGTGACGGCTTAACGTGTGACGGCTGCCGTGGCAAGCCGTGAAAAGCAATAAGATAAAAACAAGATTTCTCATACGTCTTTTTAGGCCCTAAAATAGACGCAGACCATCCCTTCCGGTTGACTTACCGGAAGGGATGGACATATTTCCCAAGGATTGGGGTTAATAGTGTACGTAGATAAGACGGATAACGCAATTTCTCACGGTTCGCAGCTTCGTGCCATTTCCTTATATTGATACCTTATGACTTTCAAACGCACCATCATCTGTTTGGATTTTCAGTATATAAATTCCAGAACTTAACCCATTTGTATCTATTGTGGTCTCATTTGGAGACAATCTTCCATTACGAGAGGATATTCCTGTCGTTGAATTTAACAACTCATACGTGAAGACAGAATTGGCCTTGTTTCTGGTCTCATTTTGTGCGACTGTAATTGTTTTTCCGGATTTGTTGACTGAAACAGAATAATTATAGCCCACTGAAACAACTAAATAAGCCGTGCCACCGGTACCACAGGGAGTCGACATATAGCATCGAAGAGTATAATTTCCCGCATTATTGAACGTAACTGAAAGCTCGCCATTTGTTACGGAACTATAGACTCCTGTCGTAGGTAATACTTCCCATTTAAGAGTGGAAAAATTAGCATCAAACCAATCTCCCGATGATGTGTATTTTTTTGTACTTCCCACACGTGCGGTAGTTGGCCCCGTTATATTTATCCTGTTAGATTTACCTACTTGAACTAATCTAGATTTGGAAAAAGTTCCGACTCGTGCCGTTATAGAGCTGTTAGGAGCGGTTCCGGATTTATTTGCGGACGTAATTCTCAAGGTGTTACCTGTTGTTGAAACAACAGACCCTCTATTATCCGCCGTCCAAGTAACGTTTATGTAATCCGGACATTTATTTAAGGTATAAGTAGCTATATCGTCCTCACAAAATCCGGAAGGACCGGATACAGAGATGGGACAACCATATAGAGTCCAGATACCTTGGAGATCATCAATAGCGATACGGCAACCCTCCCAATAAGTAGGGAACATCAGCGTATTAGGCAAATCCGAGTGATCTAGCCCTAGGGCATGACCGATCTCATGCGTAGCCACACCTTCTAAAAACTCCTCAGTCCAAGCTTCACTATCATCAAAATGAATTTGTCCGACAAAACGGCCTCCAGCAGGGGCTGGATAGAACGAATGTGCCAATACTCCATGAGGACCATCAAAAGCATTATCATCCCCATCGCCGTGATTGCCTGTTACCCAGCTTAATTTAAAGTCTGCCTCTGATTGATTGTAAACTTGGGTAAATGACATGTTTGTACAACTTTGCCACGCATTAAAAGCAGCCCTAATCGCAGTATTCTGCACAGATGATGAAACTTTAGAGGACGTATTACAAATGCAATATGTCAACGCCGTCTTATTCCACTTAGATCCCTCTATGCTAAAACGGGCATTCTTTAGAGCTGGATCTATCAGAGCTCCATTATCTATTAATATTTGAGAATACGCATTCACTGATAAAAATGCGAATATTAAGAGAAAAAGATGTTTTTTCATAACCAAACTAATTAATTATTGATATTACGCTTAAATGTAAACAAAAAACCGTAGTACCCGCAGGCAAGGTGGTGGCTACCTCTAGAGGATGTATTTTCCCGCTAAATTTCACGGAAGCCCCCTCTCGCTCACAATCAGCGCTCGGGTTTTTAATGTAAAAAATTCTCTCGACATCAATCGTGTTCGATTCATGTGAATGAATTGTCCAGATTTTTTCCTCATTATTATAGGAAATAGTCCCTTCCATATCACTTAATGTGACAAGATCTTGATTGTCATCTTGAAAATCACAAATCTGTGATTTGTCATCACAAGACATCAAAACGGCCATAACAAATAATGCCAAATAATAAAGGATATTTTCCACTCGTTTCATGACAATAGATATTTTTGCCTAAGATAGCAAAAAAACTCAAATAAAAGAACTTTTATCAAAAAAACACTTCATAGACTTTGAATCACGATAGCTCGTTAAACATTCCAATTAGTACTTATGGCATCACAAGACATCATTAGCCAGATCTATTAAGTCCATAATCACATCCGGATCGGATCTTATTTTCATTCGGATCGGTTCCGCCGTCCATTCGGACAGAAATTCAATTCCTTTCGAATAAAATTATTAGATACACATTTGTAATTAATAAATATTAATTAATACTACTTCCTCCTATCGTATAAAGATGAACCAAAAAGACTCATTTATAAATTATTGATAAATATTTGATTTTATCGATATTTAATTTGCTTCATATTAAAGTTTGATTTATATTTGCCGCAAATAAAGTT
>NZ_QTLZ01000056.1:0-2635 GCF_003635425.1 Parabacteroides sp. AF27-14 | reverse complement strand
TGGAAAATCCAGTGTAAGCTGCCCCCTAAAACCAAGTGATTCTACCCCCTTAAAACATTCAACAATGCCCCCTTAAAAAGTCTTGACCGATGGGGTTATTATTATTTTAGTTTATTTCCCTCTGTATGCAGCCATTTTACGGACACTTTCTCCTGTCAGCTCAATCCGGTGCGCCGTATGTATAATACGATCCATAATGGCATCTGCTACTGTAGGGTCTCCGATTGCATCATACCAATTGTCCGTTGGCAGTTGCGAGGTGATGATGATGGACTTGCGCCCATGTCGGTCCTCTATTATATCGAGCAGGATGGGGCGTTCCTTGGCATCAAGGTTCACAAGGAAGAGGTCATCCAATATGAGCAGCGTGCTCCGTTCGATTCTCTTGAGTTCCGATTCCAGTGTGCCTTTTACTTTTGCCACCTTAAGCGTACCCATAAGTTTCGGAGCATTCGCATAATATGTCCGTATGCCCTTCTTGCAGGCTTCATACCCCATTGCTGTGGCAAGGAAGCTCTTCCCGGTACCGGATGACCCTGTGATGAAGAGGTTCTGTCCCTTGCGGATGAACTCCAGCGATGCAAGCCGCTCCATCTGATTGCGGTCAAGGCCACGCGGGATTGCATAGTCTATCTGCTCGAGGCAGGCCTTGTAGCGGAACGCCGCCCCGCGTATAAGGCGTTGGATGGCTGCATTGGCACGGTAGTCCCATTCCCTGGCAAGTAACATGTGCAGGAAAGAGTCGATTGTCATTGTTTCTGCCATAGTGGAGGTCAGGCTTTCAGTGAAGGCGGCGGCCATGCCGTGCAGCTTCATACGGTTCATCAGTTCGATTGTCAACGTGTTGCGGTCTTTTTCGACAGCTATCGGTGCGGTAAGATTATTTGTTTCCATTGTTGTCTCTATTTAAATGTTTTAATTGTGCGAAGTAGGCTGCTCCGCGGATGTTTTTGTGGATAGATGTTACGGGGACCTCATCGTCGATGTCGTCTTTTGACAGGAAGTCTGCATCATCCCCGCGTTCAAGGATCCGCCTTATCTCCTGATATCCGTATAGGCGCAGTTGCGTGGCGCATGCGCTTGCCGCCACCAACCGTTCCAGCCCGAAGGTCTTCTCCAACGCCATGATGCCTCTGCATGAACGGAACGCCGCGGGAGGATACTTCTTGAGTTCCGCCACCTTGCGCAGATACAGCAGCAGGACGTTATCTGTCTGGCCGGCCCGTTCGTAAATCTGTTCCAGATCCTTTTCATAACTTCCATGACGTCCGGGCAGTCCGTGGGCATCCTTGGTCGTATAGGAGTATGGCGTGTCATCGCGCTGGTGTGTGGTCACCAGACGCAGGCCATGATATATTTCCAGCGTGTCCGCATCATAGACAATCTCGACACGTTTGCCTATATACTCTTTCGGTACGCTGTAATGGTGAAGCCTGAAGGTGACATAGCCGTTACGCATTACTGTTGCGGAGCGTCGCTCTTTCATCTGATGGCGTATGGCGGGAAGCGGGCGGAGGCAGTCGGACTCAATCTGCTCGAACTGTTCCCGTCTGGACTGGGGACGCCCGCTCATCCTGCGTCCGTTGAAGGCCGAGAGCGATTCGGATATGGCCGCATTCAGAGACTCCAGCGAGTGGAATACAAGACCCTCGATGTCAGCGTAGACGGATCGGTAAAGCAGCTTCACGGCATTCTCCACCAAGGCCTTGTCCTTTGGATGACGTACCCGTGTGGGGTATACGGTACATCCGTAGTGTTCGGCAAATGCCGCAAACTCCTCGTTGATTACCGGCTCGTTACGGTCGCTGCGGGTTACCGCCGATTTGAGGTTGTCTGGTACGATCGCCATCGGAACCCCGCCGTAAAAATGAAGCGCGTTCTCACACGCCTTAATCAAGTCCTGCCTTGACTGGGACCAGACCGCCTCACAATAGGTATAGTGGCTGCACGGAAGTATGGCCACGAACACTTCAACGCTGCGACATTCACCGCTTTCACTGTCAACGACTTCCAGTTTGTCACCGGCGAAGTCGATATACATCTGGTCTCCGGCATAATGCTCGACATGGCCTACGACATGTGTCACCATACGGTAACGCATGAGATAGTTGCCGAAACTGGCATGTCTGTATCCGTCAGGATGGGTCTCGCGGTACTCTTCGTACAGGGTTTTCACTGTTACGCCTCGGCGGCTAAGCCGGGCAGCATACTCAGGAAGGAGTGCCTCAAGCTCAAGCTGGCGTTGTGACGGTTCCCTGTTACGGCCAACACCTTCAGAGAACATTTCCTGGATGCGAGCGGAAGGCATGGCGGCCAACTCCTTTATCGGTATACCACACTCTTGAAACAGGCGCACATATCTGCGCACCGTGTTGCGGGAAAGCTCAAAGCTCCTGCTTATCTGCTTTATCCCCATCCCCAATGCGTAACATTGGAGGATGTTTGCTATCTTTGTTGTCATAGTAGAAATGATTTTATCCCACCGGTCAAGACGGGAATCAAATCTACGAAAAATCCCCTGCCGGGCATTGCCAAGCAGGGGTATTTTTATATTGGAATCAAGGGGGTAGGATTATTTTAGCACAAGGGGGCAGAATCGCTTGGTTTTAGGGGGCAGCTTACACTGGATTTTCCA
>NZ_QTLZ01000055.1:0-2798 GCF_003635425.1 Parabacteroides sp. AF27-14 | reverse complement strand
CCGTTTTCCCTATCAAGCCGTAAAACTTCTCTGAAGCCTTAGAAATGAGTTTTTGGACGTTTTTCTTTGTTTCAATGGAACGTAGTTCTTTCTGAAGCTGAAGAAGCTGGTTTTGCACGTCCTTGTGCTTGTCTAACGCACTGGATATATCGTTGGATAGTTCCTGAAGCTGTTCTTTCGCACATTCGGTCTTGTACTGCATAGCCGATAAGTGTTTGCGATCAGAAGAAACACCACGTTCCATGCCCAGTGCTTCAGATGCTATGGTTTGGAGTTCTGCCATGTCATCACGCGATAAACGCACACTCTTCCCGTTCGGCTGCGTCCAATCGAAAACTACATGGGCGTGAAGGTTAGGTGTCCATTGCTTTGCGTTCATGTATCCTTCGTCCTTGTGTATATGGATTTGAAACGCTTCAATACCGAAACGTTCCTTGCAGACCGCAGCGAATTGCTGGAGTTCCTGCATGGTGGTTTCTTGCTTGATTACTATTACCCCCTCCCGTATGGGTGCTGCTTTAGTCTGCATCTTCTGCCCAACCGTATCGAAATATCTCTGTTTCGCACTCTCCAGCCGATGGGAGATGCTATCTCCAACCCAGCTTTCATTCAAATGACTAAGTTCCGGACGAACATAGTCCAACTCTTTTTCCCTAAAGTTGTGAATCTCGCTCCCCGGCTTCACTGCTTGTACATGAATACTTGTTGCTCCCATAAGTTAACATTTTTGTGACAATCGATAACAGCCGGTGACAGCCGGCTGACAGGGGGTTAAGGGGGCTTGTCCCCTTACACACGTACCCTTTAGGGTGCTAGTGTGCTATCACCATACTGCATAGGTGCGAAGTTAGTGAATGTTTTGTAAATGCACAAATAAAGGGGAAAACATTTGGATTTGCGACAATAAAGTACTACCTTTGTTGCTGACCAAACGGTAGCTGACCGATACGGGAGAGTTACCAAAATACAAGCCGCTGGAGTTAATTGACGGACATCCGACATCCCCAGCGGCTTTATTTTTGCCTATCTGCTTCGTCTAGGCATACCAGTACCTCTACTAAAAATGTACTTCAAAGATACTTATTTTCTACCGACTTGATAGTTTTTACCCCATATTCTTGGACATTTTTCCCCCATGAGGTTATCTTTGTAGGGTGAAAGAGAAACCCATAAACGGGGATAGATTGAATGCTGGGAAGCATAAACAATCGGGGTAAGGTTAGCGAACCTTGCCTTTCATCCCCCATTATAACTTTACATAGAGGAACTTTATCTATCCCCCCCCGCCCCCAAAGGGGGAGCGACCAAACGGCAGCTTCACTCAATGGAGTGTTACAGTTCATCAAAACCAAGTGATAACTGTCGTTTCTCTGCTTCTTCTTTCTTTTGGGCAGCTAAAGTCTTTTTCCGAACGTATGTTTTTGTAAATGAAACCCTATCCCCATTAAAGACAATCAACGGATTAATGAACCAATTATATTCGTTTGGACCTCTTGCTATGATTTCACTTTGTACGAGCTCTGCCAATCCTTTGTATATGGCTTTGTCTGATTTGTATTGGGTGTATTCTAAGCATTTTCGCCTATCGAAAATTATCATATCATTCTTAGGCTTCATGCAAGTTAGAATATACCCGAAAACCCGAATAGCTGATTGTGATAGATTGAAAAAAGCGGCAAAATTCGCAAGGTATAGTTTTGCAAATTGCTCTTCATCTACTTCTATTTGTCGGATAAACGAGGTTTTGAATACTTCTCCTGTATCTGTATCAGCAACAGCAACTACAGCTTTTTTATCACTTCCCGTACTACTTTTGTATTTCTTAACAACGTGATTTTCAATCCCTTCAATTGCTTGTTTCATAAAGGGGTTTTCTTCGTTTTTTTGAAAATCGGTTAATTTGAGTACTTTCTTATTTTCCATAAACATTCTATTTAGGCAAATTTGACTTTCTATATATCGGTGAAAAAGTATAATTTGATTTTCCACAAAGGAATATTTAAATTTCCATTAATACAATAAAAAAGCAAAATATATTTTCCTTTTTAACATCTAATAGGAAAGAGTGACTTTCTAATATGGAAAATCAGATTTTCCAATATGGAAAATACCCTATATTGAGTATCAACTACTTAACTTATTCTATTTCTTAAGTTCTTATTATACCCTAAAAACGGCATATAATCAACTACTTAAAAAATCATCGGTCGGGGAGCGCCCAGCGGCAAGGGGCGGGACCACCCGTCCCGACGAGCGCCCACACCATAAACTTTTTTTCGAATAAGCACACAACCGTTTTTCGAACCCTGCAAAATTTCTTCCGAACCCGAACGGCGTAACACTCCATTGAGTGAAGCTGCCGTTTGGTCGCTCCCCCTTTGGGGGCGGGGGGGGGGTTACATACCCATGCCGAAACCTCTGCTTCTGGTGATTTGCTTGAGTAGGTCTTTCCCCTCTTCCATAGCTTTTGATATGTTTGGGAAATGATGCCTTAAAGCCTCCAGTTGTTCGGAATTGAACAAGTCTTTCATCTTACCAAGTTCTTTTTTCAATTCCTTGGTTTCGGTCTTTAGTTCTTGGTTCTCCGTTCTTAGTCGGTTACTGGTTGTCCTTGCATTGTCCATTTGCTGTCTATAATACTCCTTGTCGTTCTCGGCTTTGAATACCTTTGTGCCGTTTCGCTCTTTTTCAAGTATAGCCTTTCCCAGTCTATCGGATAGCTGTTCATTTTCCCCCTCTAAAGCCTTTATTTTGGCTTTTAAGGCATCTTTTTCCCTATCGTTAACCGTTTTCCCTAT
>NZ_QTLZ01000054.1:0-2831 GCF_003635425.1 Parabacteroides sp. AF27-14 | reverse complement strand
TTACTGAAATAAACAATAGCAAAAAGGGGCTGTCACACTTTTTGGACAGCCCCCGAAGACAAACCAATATAGTAAAGATACAATATCAATGCTTTATACCCTCAAACATCTCCGAGCGATCTTCTTTCGCTTGGGTGGATTTAGCCTTGAAACTATTAAATGTCCAACTCAACGTCAACGTGATTTGTGGATATTTGGGTTTGATACGTGTCAGAGAGCGTAAATCTGCCGTTTGGATATCGCTGATATATTTGGCAGAACGGAAAATATCCCGGAAAGCTAAGGTAGCGGTTAGTTTTCGGTTACATAGTTGCTGGCGAACGGCTACGTTCGCGTACCAATAAGCGTCCGTACGGCCCTGCGTCGTTACGGAAGGGCCTACAAAACTACCATCCAATTGGATACGGGTGTATTTCCCCAGATTAAACAGGTTATTCCATAGGATATCGTAATTGGTGCTTGAGGTCGTATTTCCACCGGCGGCCTGTTCGTTCTTCACCTTATAGTGATAAACGTTTCCGTTGACCGTGGTATTCCACCAACGTACCGGATGCAGGCTGACGCTTAGCTCGATACCTGTTGAATAATCATGTCCTACGTTTGACATCGAGTCTAAGGTTACACCGGCTGAATAAGGTACGCGCAACCGCTCGATCTTATCTTTCCGATACCGATGAAAGGCGGTAGCGGATACCGTATTTTCCCCGAAATTCTTCCGGTAGTTCAATTCAAAGGAGTTGATGTACTCCGGACGTATATCCGGATTACCGATCTCGGCCGTATAAAAGTCGCGATACGTAATATAAGGCTCCATATAGAAAAGCTGCGGACGTGTGGTACGACGGGAATAGGAAGCCAACAAGCGATGCTCATTCGGGAACGTATAGCCCAAATGCACCGATGGGAAAAACTCAAAACGATTCTTCGTACGATCCGCTCCCTCCACGGAACTTCGCAAGACCGTATGCGTATGCTCTCCCCGAACGCCGGCTTGCGCCTCTAAATTCTTCCACGTATGGGAAAGAATCGTATAGATAGAATTCACCCCTTCTTGAAAATAAAACGTGTTGTAGATATCGTCACGCCAAAAGAACGTTTGTCCCTTGGGGTCCCACCATTCCATATTGTAATCGCCGTCTTCCAGATAAGAATAATATTGGTAACCCGCCTCTAGCTTACCTCCTTTCCCGAAAGGCAAGGCGTAATCCAGATTGATACGCATCGTTTCCCGGTGCTCGGCCTCATAAGCACGGTGCCCCTGTTGGCGTTGCCCTTCCAAGGACATCAAGTCGTTAAAGAAATATTCCAAGGCATGGCCGCCATATTTGTAATAAGCACTACCGGAAAGCTCGTGTCCCTTATCGTTGAACTTATGCTGTACCGCCAGACTTCCCAAACCTATATTCTCATCATTATCATAATCATCTATGCTTCGATAATCTTCCGTCACCGGAGAGCCGCCCGCTACCGAACGGGTTTCCTTATAGTTCATCTCTCCCTTACGCTTATTTCCGCCATAGCCGCCCTCCAGATCCAACGCGATGGTTGTCTTGGGAAGATTCAGGCTCCAACCGCCTTTCATCGTATAATGATAGCTGTTTCCCGTACGAGGCCCGACGGAATGCGAGGTAGTGGTCTGATCGCCCACCACCGTCATCTTCTCTTGGTCGAAATCACTCTTGCGCAACCGGTCTGTCCACTGTCCGCCGATGTACCAACGGGAACGCTGATGTTGCTGTGCCAACAAGAAATCGACATGGCGGGAAAGCCACGTACTTCCCGAGAGATTCACCATCCCACTCAATCCCCGCTGGGAATGCTTCTTCGTGATAATATTAATGATACCCACGTCGCCTTCCGTATCATGCTTGGCGGAAGGTGTCGTGATAATCTCTATATTCTCTATATGCCCGGCCGGGACTTGCTCCAAAGCCTGTGTACCCGAGAAGACACTCGGCTTACCATCTATGTAAACCAAAAAGCCGCTGCTTCCACGAAAAGTAACATCGCCTTCCGCATCTACCCGTATGGAAGGCGTATTCTCTAATATATCCACGGCGGAACCGCCTCCTCCCATCATATTGGAAGAGGCCTCGACCACTTTCTTATCCAACTTATAAACCAATTGGCGTTTCTCGGCCACTACCTCCACTTCGGCGATACCTACCTCCAAAGGACTCATCATCAACTTACCTAAATCCACCGGAGACGAGGCATCCAAGATGATATCATTCTTTGTAAACACATCATATCCCATCAGACGGACCATGACCACATAATTACCCGGAGCCACCTTAGTAAACGAGAAACGTCCTTGATCGTCCGGAAAAGTCTGTTGCAAAGGTTTTTCACTTCCCATCGCAAACAGAAAGATATCCGCATAATTAATCACTTGATTCGTAGAGGCATCTATTAACTGCCCCTTAATACGGGCATTCGGAGAAGAAGCCCACGAGAGCGCACAAATCACCCATAATAAGGCCAACATTAGTCCTATCTTTTTCATGATATTGAGAATTACAATTAGATTTCTACGCAAAAGTAACTAAATTCAGAATGTTACGGTAATTAATAGCGATCATTCTTGATATATTCTTTCCCGGGATCGTCCGAGTTCGAGTAGCGAAGCAAATGGTTTCTTCCTAGGGAAACAAAAGTTTCTATATGGGAAAACAGAAGTTTCTTCAGTACAAAACTTTAGTTTTCTTCTATGAAAACAAATGTTTTCTATGTGTAAAACTTTTGTTTTATACCACAAAAAACCACAAATACTTATATATGTCTTTTCCTGATTTATCTAGACACTTTTTTTGTTTATAAACGTAATCAGT
>NZ_QTLZ01000053.1:0-3692 GCF_003635425.1 Parabacteroides sp. AF27-14 | reverse complement strand
AATCATGCTAATTATCGTTAACCGTATTCAATTTTCTTATTATAGTTCATGATATTATTTTTTTAGATACTATTTATTAGGTTCACATACAACACGGAAACCGATTCCTCTGATGTCGGAGTACCACCAGATACTCTTCGGCTGTTGCGGATCGGTTTTTAACCAAGCTTCATGTTTGGTATAATCACGGGAAGCGCAGCGAAGATCTGCCGCATCGGAGGTGTAATTACCGCCTCTCACTACCCATTCTGTACCTTCAGTAACCAATGGATCTGTGGCGCTACTTCCGCTTTTAGCGTAAGCTTCAGGATCATACTTGTCGGCACAATATTCCATTACATTACCCAACATATTCTTTAAACCAAAGGGATTGGCTTTTACTAAATCCGGTTCTTGCGTCTTGTTTTTGCTGTTCTTGCTATAAATCACATAAGAACCTATACTATCAGTCTTAGCGTCGAAAAATTTACGCCAGAAGCCTTGATCGGAGAAGTCTTTTGGATTACCCGTAAAGAAATAAGGCGTTTCCGTGCCGCCACGTGCCGCATATTCCCATTCCGCCTCGGTCGGTAAACGATAAGTCTTTCCTGTTTTCTTGGATAACCATTGGCAGAAAGTCTCGGCCGCATAATGAGTCATTGTAATAGCCGGGCGATCTCCGCCACCCCAGCCTTGATCAGGGAAACCGAACGGAGGTGTAGGACCGGAGATGGCATCGACATTCGGATTACTGTTATTTGCGTATACGGTCTCTGGAGGGGTACGGCCCTCACTCATCGTATTCCCATAGAAAGCCCAGTATTGATCCCAAGTCACCTCGACCTCAGCCATGAAGAATGGACTAACGGTTACGTTGTGTACAGGTGACTCATCTGCTTTATGAAACGCCTCTTTTTCCTCACTACCCATTTTGAATGAACCTCCGGGAATGGCAATCATCTTGAATGAGACCATTGTTCCGGGAATTTGTTCTACATAATCGGTGAAAGAGGTTACTGTAGTTGGTTCCTTAAAAAACAGGCTGGTATCTATCGAGGTTGCCCCGGATGTGTTTTGTCCCGGTATGCCAACCATCTTAGAGTGATTGTAGTTCGGATTGTAATGTCCTGCATCCAAATGGCAACTAATACATTGTAGATCTAGCTTTTTCTCATTCTCATCATAATATAAATGTGCCGTTACACCATCATCGGTAATTCCTTCGGGGAATAAGTTCTGATGGCACTCCTTACAAGATTCATTGGGGATATATTTAACGGCGTGTTCCAACTCGGACTTAGTTTCCCAATTGAAATCCGCGCTGTCTTTAGTCAAGTATGACCAAACATCTTTCATACCCAATTTAGCCTTTGCGCTATAATGTTTCCAAGTATTTGTTTGGGGTGGGAGGTGACAAGCTACGCAATGTGTCTTAACGCCACTTCCATTATTTACATGTTTGGAAAGTTTCCAACTGTTTTCTACGTGAGGATGCACGTGGCACATCATACAAGATTCATCTGTCGAGAAATATACAGATGTTTTATAAAGGGCGATCATAATCCCAGCTCCCAAAAATAATCCGAGGAACAGGATAAACGCCTTACTTTTGAAAAAATACTTTTTCCTCTCAGACGAGTATCGATTTGAAAATTTGTTAGTTGTCATCTGTTTCTATGGTATACGATTTACACTAAGTCTCAATTAGATTTAAAATCGGCAATAAAAGTAGTATATTCCTTTATATATTGAAAGAAAAAATAGTCTCTTTAACGAAAAATGTTGTCTTATTTACGCTTTTTTATCGCAATGGGAAGAGAAGGAGAATAATAAAAAAGCGGCAACACATATTCATAGTGTTGCCGCTCACGCACGGAAGGAGAGGCTCGAACTCCCGACACCTGGTTTTGGAGACCAGTGCTCTACCGACTGAGCTACTTCCGTATTGCGGGTGCAAAAGTAGTTTAATAATTTGAATATGCAAGTAAAATATGAGAAAAAATAGTCTGCTTTTTAAAAAGGCATTTAGATTATATTTAGTATGTTTGCCAAATCAAAGAAAAAGGAGTGGGAGTTTTTGTGCGAGATATCAAAGGGTTGCTTGAATCTGTGTCGGTAGATAACAGGGGAGCTTTCGAACGTTTTTATAATTTATATTATGATCAGGTTTTTCGCTTCGCTTATTATTGTTTAGGCGAGAAGGAGGCATGCCGTGAAGTTGTGACAGATGTTTTTTTCTCGGTCTGGCAATCCCGGAAACGATTAAAGGATATTGATAATATAGATACCTATTTATATATTTCCGTACGTAACGAGTCTTTTCGTTTTCAAGCAAGGAATAAAGACTTGAATAGGGCTTCTTTAAATGAGTTGTTGCCATTAATGGAAGAGGAAGATGAGGGTTCTCCGGAGGAGCATTTGGAGTTAAAAGAGATGAGAGAGATGCTTGATAAAGCGATTGACGAACTTCCTGAGAAATGCCGTCTTGTGTTTTTGATGTCTCGTGAGGAGGGATTGAAAACGAAGGAGATCGCGGAAATATTATCGGTTCAAGAGAGTACGGTTCGTGTACAGATGAAGATCGCTATAGAAAAATTGGTAGCCCGGTTGAAGCCGAGTTTTCCAAATATTTCATTCTCTTTATTGCTGATGTTTATTTTTAATGTGATTTATAGATCTGCTTAAGCTTTCTATATGGGGATATTCCCTGTTAGAAGGAAAGATGATAGTTCTTTTATATCAGTAACGATTTTGTTTGCTCCGGCATTTGCTAATTCTTCTTCATCCCCGTAGCCGTAAAGGACTCCTATTGAATCTATGTTATTCGCTTTGGCCCCTTCTATATCATATTTACGATCACCGATCATGACTACGTCAGACCGTGTTTTTATATCGGTGCTGTCTAATACATATTGTATTACATCCGCTTTTTCGGAACGGCTTCCGTCGAATGTGCTTCCTCCAACAAATGCAAAATAAGATTCTAAGTGGAAATATTCTAGAATTTGTTGAGCGAAGGGTTGCGGCTTTGAGGTGGCTAAGTAGATTTTCATTTCGTTTTCGGTAAGCAAACGGAGTAATTCATCAGTACCTTGATACAGGGTATTCTCGAAAATACCTTGTTTTGAAAAATATTCCCGGTATTTAGCAATGGCTACATCTGCTTGCTCATCTGTAAACTGATAGAAGTCCTTAAAGGATGTTTTTAATGGTGGCCCGATGAAAGGGCATAAAGATCGTAAATCTTCTACTTCTATATTGAAATAGGAGAGGGCGTACTTTACAGAACTGGTAATACCAATCATAGGATCGGTTAATGTACCGTCCAGATCGAACAATATATGTTGATACCTTTTGTTATTCATTAGATATTAATAGGATTGAAAAAAGAAAGGCAAGATCTCTTTCAAGATTCTTGCCTTTTTGATGAGTCGGGATGAGAAGACTCGAACTTCCGACCTCCACGTCCCGAACGTGGCGCGCTAGCCAACTGTGCTACATCCCGTTTTTTTGTATCGTTGTCTCGATTACGGGTGCAAAGGTACACATTGTTTTTGAACCTGCAAGAGAAAAGTGGATTTTTTTGCAGGAAAAATAGATAATTTACTGTCCTGTGAATTTTTCTTTCAAAACATTTGCTGGATTAAAAATAATACCTACCTTTGCACCCGTAATCGAAACAACGATATACAAAACGACATGATGGTGCCATA
>NZ_QTLZ01000052.1:0-3865 GCF_003635425.1 Parabacteroides sp. AF27-14 | reverse complement strand
GATTTTAGCATACGGATCATGGAGGCTGGTTATCGGACCCGGCTATTTCCTTCGGCATGGGTTTATCATAAAAGGCGGACGGATCTCATGCAGTTCTTCCGTCAGGTGCGTCATTCGGGGGAGGCCCGGATCGCATTGAACCGGAAACATCCCGGCTCATTGAAGCTGGTACATTGCTTACCGGCATTATTCACGTTTTCAGTCTGTCTATTGGTTATCGGCTCATTCTTTTGCTGGTTGTTTCTGGTGCCTCTTATTATTTATGCCCTTTTATTGTTTGTAGACGCAATGTTCCGCAATAAATGTGATTTACGTGTAGGGTTGTTATCTGTAATAGCCTCTTTTACGCAATTGTTTGGATATGGAGTCGGTTTTTTGAGAAGTATTATTTGAAAATTCATTTAAATGGAGGGGTATGCACAGAGGCTATTGAAGGATACCAAACTAAAGGAAAAGATTTTTAGTTGAGTAGTAGGCTTAAAGAAGATATTTTTTTGTGGCAAATGAATATTTTTATTGATATTTGTGGATAAATTTTATAACTTGCGTTTAAGTTGTAAACTATAATCTAAATGAAGAGAACACTAGGACTGACTTTGCTACTTTTCGCTACCCTTTTTTCTTGTATGCGCCAAGAAAAACCATTACCTGCGGAACTATCTCGTGCGGAATCTGTTATGTGGGAGCATCCGGATAGCGCATTACTCTGTCTTTCCTCTTTGGATAGCTCAATCATGAATGAGCCGGAAAATATACGTATGTACCATGCTTTGCTTAAGATTAAAGCTAAAGATAAGCTGTATATTCCTCATGAATCAGACTCTTTGATTAAATCAATAGTTCAGTATTATGAGGACTATGGGACTCCAGATCAATTAATGGAGGCATATTATTATCTAGGAAGTACATGCCGGGATATGGGAGATGCCCCAAGAGCGGTGAGAGCTTTTCAAGATGCTGCGGACATAGGGAAAGATAGTAAGCGATATGATATATTAGGACGGGTTTATGAGCAGATGGGATATCGACTGGCATATCAAGGTTTGTATGATGAGGCTCTCGAAGCTTATAGGAAATCGTATGAATACAAGATGTATGATAAAGGAAAAGGAGAGGTGATCGCATTGAGGAATATTGCTCGGATCTATAACGCCAAGCAAGATACAGACAGTGCTATATACTACTATCAATCTGCTTATGAGAAGGCATTGTTATTAAATGATCAATCGAGAATAGATAATGTACTAAGGGAATTGAGTAGCATCTATATAGATATGGGAAAATATGATTTGGCTAAAGATTTGTTCAGTAAGGTTTCAAGTATGAAGAATCAAGCAAATATATATTTTGGATTAGGTTGTATATATGAAAGTTATAAGCAAATAGATTCAGCTCTATATTATTTTGAGAAAGCAAATGAGTATGGGAATATCTATATGAAAAAAAATACGTATAGAATCTTATCCAAAATAAAAAACCAAGAAGGAGACCGTAAATTAGCCTTGAATTATGCGTATAAATGTATAGAACTGTCTGATTCAATTAAGAATCAAACAAAAACGGAAGCTGTAGCAAAAGTTAACTCATTATATAAGTATCAGCATACAGAAAAGGAGAATGTTCAATTGAAAATAGATAATGAAAAAAGAAAAATTCGCAATTATCAATTTGCATTATTTGTTGTTTTAATTATTTTCTTTAGTCTATGTTATATATATGTGTTAGAAAAGAAGAAAAAAGCAGCGATTGAAAAGGAGAAAAAAATACGTCTATTGAAAGAGAATCAATATGCGGAAAGTTTGGATTGTATTGAATATAATAATAAGAAAATTTCATATCTAGAGGAACTTTTGCAGCAATCGGAGTGTCAAAGAGATAATTTTAAAAAGCAACTTGTGCAATCTCAAAAGGAATTATTAGAACTATCAAACCGAAAGATTCTTACTTCTCAAAATGAAAAAAGTTTGCTTGAAATAGCTTTTCGAAAATCCGAAGTCTATCGGTTATTTCATGAAACAAGTAATAATACTGATACGGAAATTCAGAATAAGGATTGGAAGGAGTTGAGAAAAGAGATTGATACAACCTATTCAAATTTCACCGCTCAATTATATGCTTTATACCCGCAAATCTCAGAGTTAGAACTCCATATTTGTTATTTGATAAAAATATCCATGCCCGTGAAGGACATTGCAAGGTTAGTTGGACGCTCGACTCCTGCAATAACAGCATCCCGGATTCGTCTCTATAAAAAGATTCATGGAACAGAAGGTACCGCAGAAATGATGGATAAATTTATCGCTGATTTATAATAACTTAATCGCTGTAAACAAAAAGTAAATAAGAAGTAAATCCTATTTTGCTTATAGATTTCTCATAGAGACTATTTTTGTTTATAAAAATAGATAATGAAAAAGAGAAGTTTTATATTGGGATTAGTATTTCTGATGTTTGTTTCTTCAGTTGTGTATCCGAATAGAGTGAAGGATACTGAACAATCTTGGGAAGAAGAGGAAGATCGTTCTATAATATCTTCTCCTACATTATCAATAGATGAAAATAATATTTACATCCATTCTAATAAATTATTGGATGGACTTAATGTGAAAATTATAAATATAAAAGGAAATGTACTTTATAATGACATCATAACTGTTTCTTCTGAGATAGAATATCCTATTTCTATAGATTTTTTGCTGAATGGTGATTATAAGATATTTATCTCAAAAGGAAATAATTATTTGGTTGGATATTTTGATGTGTTAAAATAGATATTATCAACTTAAATCTTTAAATCATGAAAAGATCTGTATCTTTATTAGGCATACTATGCCTATTCGTATCGTTTAGTGTCCAAGCCCAGTACACGAACATACAGACGTGGGGACAAAAATTGTATTATAACGGGAGTGATTATCCGGGTACATTTTTGAAATTAAAAGTTGCGGTCGCTAATCCTCGTATCTCAGGAACAGGAGGAAAGGTCGTTTTCTATGATTCAGAAAGCTCCCAGTATAATTATATAGAAGTAAAGGGGGTTTATCAATCTTCGGATGCTCGGTTGAAAACCAATATCACTCCCTTAAATAGTGGATTAGGAACCATATTGGGGTTAAAACCGGTATCTTACAATTGGAAAAGTGAGACATCGCAATTGAGATCAGCAGAAGCCGTACCTTCTAAAGCTTTTGGTTTCTTGGCACAGGAGGTAGCTGAGGTTATGCCAGAGATTGTGACGAGGTGATAGCTTGGTGGATTACACGGCTGTTATACCCGTTTTAGTACAGGCTGTAAAAGAATTGGACGCTACTATCCAACAACTGGAGTTGCAATTGGATGAAAAAGCTAATTTGTCTGATTTGCAGAATAACAAGAATTTGACGAGTAAGTCTTTGCTCTCGAATGCGGTAATGAATCAAAATACGCCGAATCCGTTTAATTCTACCACGAATATATCCTTTACGATCCCTACATCCGCACGTTCCGCTTTTATCTCTATTTGCAATTTGCAAGGAACTCAAGTTAAGAAATTCGATATCGCTACCCGGGGAGAAGGTAGTATAATGGTAAGCTTTTCTGATCTAGGTGTCGCAGGTATGTATATGTATTCTTTGGTAGTAGACGGACAGTTGATCTCAACGAAACGTATGCTATTGGTACAATAATATTTATTTCTATTGAAGCTATAGTTTTTTTGATAAGATTGAGTGATACTGTCTGTTGAGGGTATCCTCAATCTTTTTTATACAAAAGATATGCGATTATACTCCATTATAATTCCTGTTTATAACAGGCCGGATGAGCTTGATGACCTGTTATCAAGCCTTTGCAAGCAAACCTATGTCCATTTTGAGGTTATCGTGGT
>NZ_QTLZ01000051.1:0-4220 GCF_003635425.1 Parabacteroides sp. AF27-14 | reverse complement strand
CCGGTGAAGAACGACCGCTTGGAGATGATGCTGCAGGCTTTGGACGAGAACGATATCGAGGCGTTCGAGGAGATCTTGAATGAGTTCGTTGTAAATACGCTCTCCTATTACGACACGAACGGCCGTGATCCGGAGAAGGTCTACCAAGCTTTCTTGTTGGGAATGCTGGTAAGTCACGGCTCGTATAAGGTGAGCAGCAACCGTGAGTCCGGTTTAGGCAGATATGACATCTTGATGTGCCCTGTTGACGTTAGCCGCCGTGGATATATCATGGAGCTGAAACGCCTTCGAATGAGCAGCACGGTCGAGACGACGTTGGATACGGCTTTGCAGCAAATAAAAGACAAGCGATACGCCGCCACGCTCCATGCGGCCGGTGTGCGTGATATTCTGGAGATGGCCATCACCTTCGATGGCAAGCGTGTGTGGGTGAAGACCTCCGAGTAAAATAACACTCCTTATCCTTATTAATCCCGTCATGCGATGATATAATTGTTGTCGCATGCGTGAAGTTACACGGTACCCCCGTCGGGTATCGTGCGGTTTCGTGCGTGCCTTTCCGGACAGTAAGTCCGAAATGTTAAATGAGTAGTGATTTGTAAAGAGACAAAAAGCGAAATGCATGAAAATGGAAAAAAGGAAATAAAATGGAAGATATTGAGAATGAGGGGATGAGAGAAAAAAAATTGTCTCTTTCTTACGCAGAAAGAGACAACTTTCAGAATGACGGATAAATATCCGTTTTCGGGTGTAAAAGTAGCTCAAATTGCTGATAAAGGCAAGGTGAGTGCTTAAATCTTTTATCAAAATTAAAAAAGACAAACAATAGCGAGCCGTCAAGCGTGACGTGCCTTGTCCTATTAACATTTTCAAGGGCTTGAAAAACAGCGGATAAAGAGCGATTTCTCTTTATTGTCTCTTTCTGCGTAAGAAAGAGACAGCGTGTTTGAAGCAAAAAAATGTGAAATGTAGTAGTGAAAAAGCACGTGCAGGTATGGAGGAAATAGGAATAAAATTACAAAAAGCAGTATTGATCATGATGTCAATAGTATCAATGTCAGGAATGTCAAGTTGTGAGGATCGTCTCGATTCACCCCGCCCGTCTACGGGTGGAGGCAAGGCGGTAGAGGTATCCTTATGCGTGGGGCTCGCCGATGAGGAAGACGCGGTTGGTGGGACCAAAACGATCACGGTTCCGGATGATCCGTTGGCTACTGCCAGACCAGATAAGTTATATGGCTTGGAAGTTTGGCAATATGACCGGAGTGGTAGCTTTGTGGCGGGAAAAGGAGCAAGTCTTGGGGATGTGGCTATCGGTTCTTCTTTCAGTGTAACCTTAACAGCCATGGACGATTGCCAATTATTGATCATAGCACGTGGTTATGGTAGTTCTAATTATACGGTTGGCTCCTTAAAGGATAAAAGTCTTTCCTCCGTTCAAGGTACGACAGCGCCTGCCTCCACGATTGAAGGAATAACAACGGAAGGCGGCGTTAACGCGATGCCCTATATTCTTCATTTACCTTATGTGAACGTAACGGAAGATGGCCGGATTGAGAGTCCCGAGGGCTCGGATATTCGTATCCTCTTGCGCCGCTTGGCTACCCGGCTTACGGTGGCATGGGAGAATCTACCCGATAATACCGGTTACGATTTGAGACAGGTCATGCTTCAAAGTATTCCCGTAGAGTATAAATTATTACCGGACAATAAGGACTCATACCCATCCCCATTAGACCAGTATAGGACGATACAGGTATCAAATGTGACAAACAAGGGCCAATACACCTGTTGGGCCCCGGCGGTGGTACGTGAGGAGAGTGCGAACGCTACCTCCGACTATTACCGTACGAAAGCGAACGCCCCCAAAGGAAGCGCCTATGCGACTTTTATCTCCCAGCATAAGACCGATAATAAAAAGAAACTGAACTATCGGGTCTATTTGGGGGGTAACTCCAGTAAGGATTTTAGTTTACGTGATAATACGAACTATATATATAAGGTAACGATGGATCATACATCACTTCCGGTAGACGATAAACGTATCACGATAATCGACCCAATCTTGGCATCAGAGAATAACAACAACCTAGTCCCGACGGCGAACTGCTTCATGGTTGTCCCGGGTGGTGCCTTCTGCTTCAATCCCTATACCTATTATGTTAATGGCGTTTCTAAGGATAATACGCTATTGCGAGGTTGGTGCGGTCTTTCCGGTTCTACGCTCTCTTCCCCGATAAAGTCCGTGAAAGTATTGTGGCAGACCTTGGAGGATGGTGACTTGGGAGACCCAGTTTTAGGTGTCGTGACTAAATATGCCCCGCAAACCACGGAAGACGACCATACGAATATCGTGGAACTAAAGAATGGTGAAAGTTTGACTGACGCCCGTATCTATTGTCGTGTCGCCACGAATACGGTGGGAGGTAGCGGTATGATAGCCGCTTACGATGGTGATAACGGGACGGGCAATATCCTTTGGAGCTGGCATATCTGGGTAACGGATTATAGTCCTTCCGCTACGGCGAACGAATCCGTGGATGATGAGAATAAGCGAGTCCAGAAATACACTTATGGAAATAAAACACAATATCCTATGATGGATAGAAATTTAGGTGCGATGGCTGGTTATACGATCGCTCCTTCTGATAAGTTGGAGCGTTCCAAGACGAATGGTTTTCATTATCAATGGGGAAGGAAGGACCCGTTTCCGAGTACCTATTCCTCAAAATCTCCGACATCTATCGTGGTTAATAGCGGTCAACTTACTCCGGGTATGTTGAATCTATATCAGCCGGATGGTGTCTCTTACTTTATCAGAAAGAATGTGACCAGTCTATATACTATTTTGCAAGCTTTTCAAAACCCGACTGTAATTGCTGCATCAGGGGCCACTTGGTCTAATCAATGCACGCGGGATCTATGGAACGATTCTCAAGACAACAAAACAGTATACGATCCATGTCCGGCAGGTTGGCGTGTGGCTAGTAAGGTTAATTATCTGCCTTTTTTTACGAATTCATCTTATACGGAATCTAATGATGATGTCCAAGCAATGAATTTGGCTAATTCTTCTAGTTTGGAAAGGGATGGAGGCGCTGTCTTATACTTTGAGGATCAATCTTCCGGTGGTAGTACTTATATTCGTTTTACAGGATATCAGGAGTATGCGAATGCTTTCAATTACATCAATGGAATGGGTAATTTATGGTGTAGAGAGGGTAAAGCAGGGGATGTGGGGCATAAGTACGCTTTTTCGATTGTTTTACCCGGTAAAGTAGGTTTTGCGAACAAGGGATTGCGTTGTATCTCGGGTGAATGGACTCCTCGTGACGCGCATCCGCTCCGATGTATTCAAGATCGATAAGATCATAAGGCTTCCCCTCGTGCCTTGCCGCAAACGCTAGGGGAAACGTTCTTTGACATGATGAGATTAATAAGGAAAAGTGATAATCGCTGTTGTCATATAAATTGTTATATTTGTATTCACAACTCAAAATAGTGATACTTATGGAAACGAGAAGAATACCGATCGGCATCAGCGATTACAAGAAAATGATAGATGAGGGCTATTACTATGTGGATAAGACCGATTTTATCCGTCAGATAATAGAAGAAGGCGCTTTGATCACGTTGTTGCCCCGTCCGCGTCGCTTCGGCAAGACGCTGAACCTTTCGATGCTGCGGTACTTCTTCGAGAAGACGGATGGTAACGTGTTCCGCCCGTTGTTCGACGGCAAGCGTATCCGGGAGTGGAAGGATTTCGATAAGCATCAAGGTCAATACCCTGTGATCATGTTGACGTTGAAGGACTGCAAGGCGGATACGTTCGAGGACACGTTGGTCAGGATAGGCTATGAGTTGAAAAACGAGTTTACTCGCCATGCTTATTTGATCGATTCTCCCAAGATGCGGCCTAATTACTTGGATGACTTTATGGCACTTTATGAGGGCAAGGCTTCCCGGGGACAATTAGAGGGTTCCATCAGCTTGCTATCCGAACTGTTGACGCTCCATTGGGGCATGCCCCCTCTGGTGTTGCTCGATGAGTATGATACTCCGATCCATGTGGCTTTCGACAAGGGCTTTTATGATCGGATGATCGTCTTCATGCGCAACTTCATGTCGATGGTCTTCAAGGACAATACGTCTATCTTCCGCGGTGTAATCACGGGTATCCTCCGTGTAAGCAAGGAGTCGATCTTTAGCGGGCTGAACAA
>NZ_QTLZ01000050.1:0-4325 GCF_003635425.1 Parabacteroides sp. AF27-14 | reverse complement strand
TTTTTTTTTAACTAAAAATCACGCTGAAATCCAACCGCTTACACAATTCATTTAACACATTACTACGACTTTTTGAATGCTATTTAACACATTACTACGACTTTTTGAATGTTATTTTCTCTTCCAAATACGACTTTTTGAATGTTATTTTGCATCATCTACGATTTCCATTTGCACAAGTCGTAATTACTTATTATATTTGCGCAACATACTAATAATCAATAAAGGATGAAGAAAATCATAGTTCATTTTAAGAAAGAAGAATTTGAAAGGGTAAAAAACGCAATTTCTATCCTCGCAAAATTTTCTGAAATATACGCTCCTCACATAGATAAAGCCAACAGTATTTTATCCTTTCGTGTAGATGATGAAAACGAAACAACAGAAGAACAACAGTGTAACAGTCGTCAATAAAGACCAAATACAAAGCTATATTATGACGACAGCCAAGTATGACTTTTCCGTTTATGAGAAGCGCATACTTTATAGAATTGTAGAAATGGCTCAAGGTGAACTCCAAGGAGTTAGGTTTGCAACTGATTGTAAAAAAATAGAACACACACTTTTTGATACCGTTCACATCACAATGCCTATTGCTTCATTGCTAAATGGAGAAAGTGATGAAAACTACACACGTGTAAAACAAGCACTGTTATCTCTACAAAAGAAAATCTTTACCTATGAGGATGAAAAAGAATGGATAAGCATTTCTATTATTGCATTGCCAAAGATAAAGAAGCGTTCATCTGTTGTATCATTCCAAATAGACTCACACATATGGGACTGCTGCTTAGATTTTTCAAAAGGGTTTCGCAAATACGAATTAGCCACTGCGATGAAGTTTAAGAGTGTATATTCTATGCGGTTCTACGAACTTTTAAGCGGTCAGAAAACAAAACTAATCTATCCACTTGAACAGCTCAAAGAAATGTTTAAAGTACAAGATAAATACGCAAAGACAAACGATTTTGTCCGGAAAGTAATTGAACCTGCAAAAAATGAGCTGGACGAACTAAGTCCTTATACATTCGAATGGTCCGCAAACAAGGAGGGGAAAAAAATTGTAAGTTTCAACTTCTATCCAATATTCAAGCCAGAGCATCGTGATGCAGAGCTATACAAAAAAGAGCTACAAAAGCAAACCGGGCTTTCATGGGATTTAGGTAGGCAAGTGATAAGTTACTTAAAAACATCTTTGGAGTTCTCCGATAAAGAAATCAAAAACAACCGGGATTTATTTGTAACAGCACAAATGGAACTTCCAGACATCATGACAGAACTCGCCATACTTAGAGGAAAATCAAGGACAAAAACAAATCCAAAAGGGTGGATTATAAACGCCCTTAAAGGGAAAATCAAGGATAAGTGACAAGATTACCCCGGTATATTTCAGCCGGGGTAATCTTGTCAAATCAGAGGAACGATTTCCATTTCTACACCAAGCTCTTTCATCTGCCGCTGTATTTCCTCGCTGCTTAGTTTCTCTTTCGCCAGTACAAGCCCATGAAAGGCGTCCCAGCCTGCCGGCTTCGAAACGATACTACCGTTTAGGACAGCATGGGTGATTTCGCCGCCGGACTTCGCACCCTTGTTCAGTATGAAGAAGAACCGGGGTTCTTCGTGTTCCGTTGTTCCCATAATTCGTAAAGTTAGAGTTTATTTGTTTCCCTTTTGTTCCCTTGCCTGCTCTTGGAAGTATTCATAATACTGCTTGTAGTTGTCCCGGTCTTTGGCTGCATCCGTCCAAAGATAGCACATGAAACAAGCGAACAATAGGGAGATAACAGCACAAAGGATTGAGTAGAACGAAATCCGTTTGTCCACATAACCGCCGTTTTTCATTCTGTACCCCTGCCGTTCAAAGTCCGACAATACGTTTTTTAGGCGATTTTCGGCACTTTCGAGGCTTTTCCCGTCTATTTGTACCTTTCGGGATGTTGCATCCTCTATGCGCTTTGTATAGGCTTCAATACGTCCCATTTCTTGAAAAAACAGTTCTATCGCAAGCTGCGGGTTAACCTTTGGTGCTGTGTCTTTTCTTTTCCGGGGGCTGTACTGTCCCTGCTTAACGGTGGAAGCTACCGCTTCCGGATGTGAGTTTGTTTCCATGAGATATGTTCATTGAGTTATATTTCAGTTTGCTTTGTGTCCGCTCGATATGGGCGAGAGTGTAGCCTTTCCCTATCTCGCTCGCCTTATACTCCGTACCGCTTCGGGCTGTGACGTAGTAGCCGTTAAGTTTTCCGGTGCTTGCCCTGGCTTCCCGAACTTTAAAACCTCTCCTACCAAGTTCTTCCTTGAATTTAGTCAAGTCAAAGCCCTGCATCTTCTTCAATACGTCGTCCATGGCTTCCTTGATTTCCGCTTTGTTGGCTTTGCCGATGTCCTGCGACTGTACAAAGTTCCGTTCCTTGGCTATGGCGTTGGCGGCTTCCGTTGCCTTTTTCCCTATCCAGTTATCCCGGTACAGTTCCCCGGAAAGGGAAACCCGGTTTGCCAGTATATGCAGGTGGGCTTGTTCTTTTTTGCTCTCCGTACCGCTGTGCCGGATGATGATGTACTGGTGGTTCGCCAGCCCCATGCGCTGCATGAAGTCGTTACCAAGTTCCGCCCAGTCCGCATCCGTAAAGGTGGCGCTTTCCTCTATCGAAGGACTGACCTCGAAACGTAGGCAATTGTTTTTTACGTTCGGAAAATCAGCGTGGTATGGTTTCATTTCCTGTACCATTTCCGCACCCGTACACCCGTAAAGTTCATGCCGGGCTATCTCGATGGCTGCTGTCTGTCCGTCTATCTCTTTGGCAAGGTCATACTCCAGTGCAGCCGTACCATGCGATATGCTCTTTCCTTTCCCTATCATCGTGAAAGTATTTTTTTAAGTTCGGTGATTAGTGCCTGATTCTCTTCAAATACCTCCCGGTACTGGCGACCACCGAAGTAGTTGTTCAGCCGTTGGAGCGTTCCTTTCAACTGGGCTATGTCCCGGAGAAGCTGCCGTTCCTCCTCGGTGTACCTTTCCCTTGGGCGACCTCCAAGGGACAAACTCCGGCAATACTCCGATGTGCTCATGCTACATCGGGCTGCCTGCTCCGCAAGTGCCAGCTTTTCATACCGGGTACAGCGGAATGTAATCTTTTCGTTCCGTCTTACTTCCATGTCACAAAGGTAATCTTAAAATCTTTTTGAGCAAAGCGAGAAAAGCAAGAATTGTCCGACAAGGACACTTCTTGCTATATATACACATACCGCATTGGAATACATCCACACTAACCGCCCGGCAAAAAAGCCCCGGCGTGTTAGAAAATCCCCCACAGCCTAACAAAATCTACCCCATTTCTACCCAAGGGGATTACACGCCGCAGAAGTCATCCGGGAACATGTCTTCCAGTTCGTCCAAATCAATGGCTTCTTCTTCGGACACCTCCACCCATTCAACGTTTTCTTTCCCTCTTATCGCACATGAGTACATCTCGGCGGCGGCAAGGTTAGAGAACACCTCGTGCATAGGCTCGCCGTTCTCTAACCAGTAAACACAATATTCGACCATAACAGTTTTATCATTTATCGTTGTAATGCCCCTCTACCTCCAAAATGTAGACCTCTACCACTTCCTCGTAAATGTCATAGATTATCCGGTCATGGGCGGTAATGTGTCGAGACCATGTAATATCCCCACCGCCCCTTAACGCTTCGGGATGCCCAAGCCCAGTCTTAGGGTGCTCTAACAATTCTTTGTAGATTTTCTTATACTTCTTGAACAAATTGGGGTTTGATTTCTTCCATTTGGCAATCACCTTATCCACCCCGTCGGAAACCCTAATTGTGTACATCATAGACTGTCGAAATAAGCATCAATATCCTCACTGCTTTTGAGGGTAACACATTTTCCGGATTTGATTTCTTCCCTTGCCTTGTCAATCCTTGCTTGCAGTTCCGGGGTTATCATCAAATCTTCACGACCAACTTTTACCAAAGCGTAAATCTCGTTTTTCCTGCGAATTAGTACCTGCTCGCCATTGTCAGCTTTGGTGAAAGACGCTGCGAGGTTGTTACGGTATTCTCTTACTGATAATGCTTCCATATCTGTTTGCTTTTAAATTCAGTACAAAGATAGCTATATTTCAATAAAATACAAACTTTTTGTACACAAATGTGTACACGCCATAAAAAGCCGTTCACAGTCCTACCGCCCGTTGGTTGGTTTTGCTTTGCTTTTTTTCCCTATTGTTTTTCTTTTTCCGACAGTAAATCAACCACTTATCCGTAAAAAATCAATGACTTGTTATAAAGCATAACTTGTTTATATGCTTATCAGCTTTTTTTTT